>NZ_RZTB01000077.1:0-28100 GCF_003997735.1 Mesorhizobium sp. M7A.F.Ca.MR.148.00.0.0
GAGACTGTTTCGAAATTCGCTCTGGCGAGTCATATGGTGGTGGTTTCGAGAACCGTAGCGCAGCGGACTTTTGGTCCGTGAGCAACGGAAGCGCAGAAAACGCCATCAGATGGCCGACAGAGTAGAATTTCCAAACAGGCTCTTAGCGGGCCGCGGTCCAGCCCTTGTAGTCCTTCAGGTTCTCGGCCGTGATCAGCTTCGGGTCGAGCAGCACGGTCGGCTCCGCCGGCTTCTTGCCGGCCAGCAGTTCGGCCGCCATCGTCAGCGACTGGCCGGCCATCACGTAAGGGTCCTGCGAGGCCGAAGCCTTGATCATCGAGGTGCCGGAGGAGAGCTCCTTCTCGATATCGGGCGCGCCGTCGACGGCGGTGAAGATGAATTCCGAACGGTTGAGCTGCTTGGCCGCAAGCTGGGCGCCGATCGCCGTCGGGTCATTGATGGCAAACACCGCATCGATCTTGTCGAAGCGGGTGAGCAGCGACTGGAACACCTTCAGGCCGCCGTCGCGCGAGCCTTCGGCATTCTGGTCGTCGGAGAGGATCTTGATGTCGGGATGCTGCGCCAGCACGTTCTTGCAGCCCTTCACCCGCTCCAGGATCGAGGACGATGCCGGTCCGTTGAGGATGACGTAGTCGCCCTTGCCGCCGGTGTGGTCGACCAGGTACTGGCAGGCCTCTTCGCCGGCCTTGACGTTGTTGGTCATCACGGTGACGTCGGCGCCCGGCGCCGAAACGTCGAAGGCGGCAACGACGATACCCGCAGCCTGTGCCTTCTTCACCGCCGGCGCGATCGCCTTGGCGTCGACGGCATTGAGCATGATCACGTCGACGCCGGCGGCGATGAACGAATCGACCTGCGAGACCTGCTTGTTGAGGTCATAGTCGGCCGATACCGAGGTCACCTCGACCTTCGGGTTGATCTTCTTGGCCGCGTCCTCGATGCCCTTGATGGTGGCGACGAAGAAGGGATTGCCGAGCAGGCCGACCGAGATACCGACCTTGTTGAGGTCCTTGGCCGTAGCAGGCGCGATGGCGAGCGACGCGAGTGCGACGCCGCAGAGCAGTTTGGCGATGGTCTTCATTGCTTTCCTCCGATTGCCCCGCGCCTCTCACGGTGCGTTACACAAACCGGTCGTTGACGCCGGCGACTAAGGTCAATCACGTTCTTGCTCCTGCCTGGAGCCTGTAGCGGTCGAGGGCGACCGCCACGATGATGACCAATCCCTTGATGATGTACTGCCAGATGTCGGAGACACCGGCCAAGATGAGCCCATTGGAGAGCACCGCGATGATCAGGCCGCCGATCAGCGTACCCCAGATCGAGCCGACGCCGCCGACGAAGCTGGTGCCGCCGAGGATGACCGCAGCAATGGCGTCGAGTTCGTAGGATTGCCCGAGCTGCAGGCCGTTGGCTGCGTAGAGCCGGGCCGCCGACATGGCGCCGCCAAGACCGGCCAGCAGGCCGGAAACGCCATAGACGAAGAGCAGCACCAGCGGCACCTTGATACCGGTCAGCCGCGCCGCTTCGGCATTGCCGCCGACGGCATAGATCCAGGTGCCGAGCACGGTGCGCTTGAGCACCAGCCAGGACAGCACAACCACCGACAGCGCGATGATGACCAGCCACGGAATGCCGAACAGCGAACCGTTGCCGATGAAATCGAACGGCAGGTCCGAATTGAACACCGTGGTGTCCTGGCCGAGCAGGCGGGCGACACCGCGCACCGCGGTCAGCGAACCCAGCGTGACGATGAAGGGCGGCAGCTTGATGTAGGCGATGAGCAGCCCGTTGATGAGGCCGAAGCCGAGGCCGACCAGAATGGCCGCCGGCACGCCGAGCAAGCCCCAGTCCGGCACCAGCGACACCATCACCGCCACCATCGCCGATGCGGCGAGGATGGCGCCGACGGACAGGTCGATACCGCCGGTCAGGATGACGAAGGTCATGCCGGCCGCCAACACGATGTTGATCGACGACTGCTGGGTGACGATCAAGAGGTTGGTCTCGGTCAGGAAGCGCGGGTTCAGGAACTGGAAGCCGGCCGCCAGCAGGATCAGCACCGGCAGCATGCCGAGGGCAGCGAAAGCCGTGCGCAACCGTCGGCTTGTGCCGGTGGCCTGGCCGCCTGCGCTGATCTCGGTCGCCTTGTCGGTCATTGCTGAGCCGCTCCCGTTGCAAGTTCCATGATTTTCTCCTGGCTCAGCGGTTCGCCTTGTGATGCCGTCACCTCGCCCGATATCGTACCGTCGCGCATCACCAGCACGCGGTCGGCGACGCCGATCACCTCGGGCAGTTCGCTGGAGATCATCAGGATGGCGATGCCCTGTTTGGCGAGATTGTCGATCAGCCGGTAGATTTCCGATTTCGCCCCGACATCGACGCCGCGGGTCGGCTCGTCCAGGATGACGACCTTCGGCTCGGTCTCGAGCAGGCGGGCGAGCAGCACCTTCTGCTGGTTGCCTCCGGACAGCGAGCCGGCATTGGCCTGCACCGAACTGGTGCGGATGGAGAGATCGGCAACGGCCTTGGAAGCGCGCCTTTCGGCGGCCGCGAAGTCGCGCAAGCCGCCGGCGTGCGAATCCCGCGCCAGCACGCCCATGCTGATGTTGTCGGAAATCGACATGTCGAGGAACAGGCCGAGTTCCTTGCGGTCCTCGGTCAGATAGGCGATGCCGGCATCGAGCGCCTCGCGCGGCGAGCCGATGGAGATCGTTTTGCCGTCGAGTTCCAGCGTGCCTGACACGCGCCTGTCGGCGCCGAAGATCAGCCGCGCAAGCTCGGTACGGCCGGAGCCGACCAGACCCGCCAGCGCCAGCACCTCGCCCTTGTGCAGGTCGAACGAACAGTCTTTCAGGAGACGGCCGTCGGACATGCCACGCACCGAGAGCGCCACCGCGCGCTCTTCGTCCGGCGGCCGATGATCCTTCTTGTAGAAAGCCGACAGATCGCGGCCGACCATCATCGACACCAGGCGCGAGGCGCTGAGGTCGGCACGCTCGAGCGTACCGACATAGCCGCTGTCGCGCAGCACACTGACGCGATCGGCAAGCTGGTAGACCTCTTCCATGCGGTGACTGATGTATATGATGGCGATGCCTTGCGATTTCAGCGTCGCGATGACCTCGAACAGCCGGTCGGTCTCGCGCGAGGTCAGCGACGTGGTCGGCTCGTCCATGACGATGATGCGCGCATTGGTCGACAGCGCGCGGGCGATCTCGACCAATTGGCGCTCGCCGAGCGACAGGCTGGAGACCATGTCGCGGGCCGAAAAGGAGACGCCCAGACGCGCGATGATCTCCCTGGCGCGCCGGGTGCACTGGTCGCGGTCGACGATGCCGAAGCGTCGCGGCTCGTTGCCGAGGAAGATGTTTTGCGCCACCGTCAGATTGGGCGCCAGCGACAGCTCCTGATAGATCACCGCGACGCCGCTGGCGCGCGCCTTGATCGGATCGCCGGTCGCGGCCGGCATGCCGTCGATCAGGATCTCGCCGCCGGCATCCGGCCGATAGGCGCCTGAAAGCACTTTCATCAATGTCGACTTGCCGGCGCCGTTTTCGCCCATCAAGGCGTGCAGCTCGCCGGCGTGGACGCTGAGCGAGACATCGTGCAGGGCACGGATGGCGCCGAACGTCTTGGAGATGTGCCGCATCTCCAGCACCGGCTGGCGCGCCGTCTCGGCCCTGGCAATCGCACTCATCGCGCGCCTCCCACTGCCGCATCAGCGACGCCGCGGTCCATGGTGGCGTCACGCCAATTGCTGCGATAGCCTGCCAATCCGCTGAAACGCGACGTGCGCACCGGCTCCGGAACTTCGGCGGCGAATTCGCGCCCGACGCTCTCGAAGGCGAGCGCCGCGGCACCGGTGGCGCTGCCCTCCAGCGTGGCGCCCTGCAGGAAAGCCTGGCCGGGACGCAACTGCGCCAGCAGGCCGGCGAGCACACCGCCTGTGTTCAGCCCGCCATCGACGATCACCGTGTTGTTCGAAAGGATGAGGTCGAGGCAGAGATCGACCATCAGCGCGACATAGAGCAGCGCCGCGGCCGCGCGTTCCTCGGCATCGGGCGTGCGCCCGACCAGTCGGCCGGAATGCCCCGCCATCGGCCCGCCCGGCGCGAAGCTCGGCAGCGCCATGATGCCGGCATCGATCACCCGCTGCACCACTGGGCCGGCGATCTCGCCTTGCCAGCCGGCGCTGATTGTTGCGAATTCGCGCCCGCCCATGAAGCGGATGGTCGGCACTGGGCCGCCGCCGACATCGACGTTGACCAGCATGTCGCGATCCCGGTCGAGTGCGTCGAGCGGGCAGTCCGGATTGAGCACGATGACCCAGGTGCCGGTCGAAACGACGGTGACCGGGCCAAGCTCCTGCCGGCGATAGGCATGCAGCGCCGCATTCGAGTCATGGACGCCGTTGTGGATGGCGATCACCGCAGCGCCGAGGCGCTGCTCGCCGATAACGGTGCCGGCGCGCTCGAAGGCAGGCATCCGGTCACGCCAGCCCTGCGCGTCGACCAGCGAGGAAAAGTCTTGGCTGCGCGGCGCCCACAGATGCGAATGGCAGCCGAGATAGGACACTTCCGAGACCGCCCGCCCGCCAAGGCGCCAGCTCCAGTATTGCGGATAGCCGAGGATTGATTTCGACGCAGCGAACGCGTCCGGATCGACCTCCTGCAGCCACAGCATGTGGCGGCCGTAGTTGAAGCCGAGCGGCAGCCGCGGCGAGAACGTCTCGGAAAAGTCAGGAATGCGGCGATCGATCCGCGCGGCAATCTCGGCCGGCGGCTCTTGCTCGTAATCGAGGATCGGATGCGTCAGCGCCGCCTCGTCGACCAAGGCAAAGGTGCAGCCATGGCCCGACACCATGACCCCTTCCACTCCATGACCGTCGACCGCATCGGCAACGGCGCTGAGCGCCCAATGGTGGAGGGCCGCCTCGTCGAGCACGCTGAAGCCGCCTTGGCGCACCCATTTCGGCTGGGTCCGGCGCTCGTCGATGATCCGCCCGTCCTGGCTGAAGACGAACAGCTTCGAATTGGTCTTGCCGAAATCGAGGACAGCCACCTTCACTGGATGGCTCCCGAGGCTATCCGCACCATGACGCCGGCGTCCTCCAGCATGCGCGCATCGGCGTCGGAGAGACCGTCGTCGGTGACCAGCGTGCCGATGCGCGAAAGCGGCAGCGCGACATTGCGCGCGTGGATCGACAGTTTGCGGCTGTCGGCCAGCACCACGATCTGGTCGGCGCAGAGGCTGAGATCGACGATCGAGCGTACCAGCAGCGGGTGCGATTCCATCACGCCTTCCTGGCCAAGGCCTTGCGCGCCGAGAAAGAATTTGGAGGCGTAGAAGGGCACGGCCTGGGTGAGCGAATGGATGATGCCGGGTTCGCGATGCAGATCACCGCCGGCAACCGTCAGGCTGCAATGGCCGTGATCGCTGAGATAGGCCGCCAGCGGCATCGAGTTGGTGTAGAGGCGGATGTTGCGCTCGGCGAGCTTGACCCCGAGATGGAAGCAGGTCGAGCCGCCATGCACGATGACGGCGTCGCCGTCGCGCACCATGGTCGCCGCCAGAGCGGCGATCTGCCGCTTGGCCTCGACCGCGAGGTCGCGGTTCTCGTCATAGGGCCGGGCGTAGGCGACACCGGCCTGAGAAGCGCCGTCGAGTGCCGAGATGCCGCCATAGACCTTCCGCGCTTCGCCGGCTTCGTCGATCCTGTCGATATCGCGCCTGACCGTCGCGGCCGAAACGCCAAGCCGTTCCTGCAGCTCGCGCACCGAAGCGAACGGACGATCCCGCAGCAGTTCGACGATCTGACGCTGGCGGCCGGAGTCGCTCAATTCTTTCCTCCCGGATGCCATTTTCCATGGCAGTTGGTGCAACTTACTCAACATTAGCCAGATTGCAAGCGCGTTTTGATGATAGTATATCACTATTGACGTAGATCACTCGCATCTGCGATATCAGCGCCAATTCGACCCCGGCAACGGGATTTCGCGCAGGACACGGCCGAGCCGTTGGAGGAAAAGCGCCATGGCGACCCAAGCTGACGCGCAGGAACTGGCGGCCTTGCGGGCGCTTTCGGCCAGCATCGGGCAGAGCCCGCACCTGACCCAGGCGGCAGGCGGTAACACCTCGCTGAAAGCCGGCGACACACTGTGGATCAAGGCCTCCGGCACCTGGCTGAAGGACGCGCTCGTCGATGACATCATGGTGCCGGTGGCGATGGCGCCGCTGCTGAGAGCCGTCGAGCAGCGCGATCGCGCCGCCGACCAGCCGCAGGGTTTCACCATTGCAGCGCTCAACCCGCGCGGCCTGCGGCCGTCGATCGAGACCACGGTGCACGCCCTGATGCCGCAGCGCGTCGTTCTGCATGTCCATTGCGTCGACACCATCTCGCTTGCCGTGCAGGCCGATGGCGAGGCCGAGGTCGCCAGGCGGCTCGATGGCATCGAATGGGCCTATGTGCCCTATTTCCGGCCCGGCCTGCCGCTTGCACGCGGCATCGCCGAGAAACTGCGGCCTGGTGTCGACGTGCTGATCCTTGGCAATCACGGGCTGGTCGTCGCCGCCGAAACCGTCGCCGGGGCGGAGCTTCTGCTGCGCCGTATCAGGTCATTGCTGGCCCGGCCGACGCGCGCGACCGCCGCACCCGACCTTGCCGCCTTGGCGGCGCTTGCCGGCGCCAGCGGCTACAGATTGCCGGCCGATGTCGAAGCGCATGCGGTTGCGCTCGACCCTGAGAGCCGCCGCATGGCGCAGGCCGGCAGCCTCTATCCGGACCACGTCATCTTCCTCGGCCAGGGCTCCGTCGTGGCGAAACCAGGCGAGGCGGTGGCCGATGTCATTGCACGACTGGACACGTCGCCTGCGGCGATCCTGTTTCCCGGCGCAGGCGTGCTGATGCGCGGCGATGCGAGTGCCGGCGCCGATGCCATGCAACGCTGCCTCGCCGACGTGACGGCGCGCATCGACATCGCCGCGCGGCTGAACTATCTCACCGCTTCCGAGAATGACGAACTGGTCAACTGGGACGCCGAGCAATATCGCCAGAAGCTCAACGCGGCTGGCGGCTAGCATGGGCATGATGCCACTTGTCATCGGCATCGACATCGGCACATCGGGTGCGCGCGCCGTCGCCATGCGCCCGGATTTTTCCATAGCCGGGCACGCGGCCGTCCCACTCGACAGGTTTGGCAGCGATGGGCGAGCTCCCACGGCGTGGTGGCAAGCGGTCAAGACGGTGCTGACGGAGCTGCTTTCCGGCATCGACCGCACGGCGGTCCGCGCCATCGCCATCGACGGCACCTCCGGCACACTGCTGCCGGTCGACGCCGCCGGGCGGCCATTGGCCGAACCGCTGATGTACAACGACAAGGTCGATGACGACGACATCCTGGCCGCGATCGCCCGCACCGCACCGGCTGCAAGCGCAGCGCACGGAGCGACATCCGGCCTCGCCAAGGCCCTGCGCTTCCAGCATCTGCCGGGCATTGCGGCGGTGCTGCATCAGGCCGACTGGATTGCCGGAAACTTCTCCGGCCACTTCGACGTCAGCGACGAGAACAATGCCCTGAAGACAGGCTATGATGTCGAGGCCCGCCGCTGGCCGGAATGGATCGCGGCGACCGGAATGCGCATTGAGTTGCTGCCGCGCGTGGTCGAACCGGGCGAAGTCACCGGCGCCCTCACCGCGGAAGCCGGGGAACTGTTCGGCTTGCCGCGCGATGTGGCGGTCGTCGCCGGCACCACGGATGGCTGCGCCTCGTTCCTGGCGACCGGTGCCGCCGCGATCGGCGACGGCGTGACCGCGCTGGGATCCTCGCTGACCATCAAGATCCTGTCCGACCGGCCGATTTCGGCGCCGCGCTTCGGCATCTACAGCCACCGGCTCGGCAACGCCTGGCTGGCAGGCGGTGCGTCGAATTCCGGCGGCAAGGTGCTGGCTCAGCATTTTCCGCTCGCTCGTATCATCGAACTCAGCGCAAAAATCGACCCGGAGACAGACACCGGCCTCGATTACTATCCGCTTCCCGCCACGGGCGAACGATTTCCGATCGCCGATCCGGCGCTGCCGCCTCGCCTTGCGCCCCGGCCGGCGGACGACGCCGATTATCTGAAAGCGATGTTCGAAGGCATCGCCGCAATCGAGGCGCTCGGCTATGGCAGGCTTGCCGAACTCGGCGCGCCCGCGCTGATATCGGTCAGGAGCGTCGGAGGCGGGGCGGCGAACCCGGCCTGGACGGCAATCCGGCGACGCAGGCTCGGCGTCGATTTCCTGCCCGCGCTTTCCGACGAGGCCGCCGCCGGCACGGCGCGACTGGCGCTGATGGGTGCAAGCCGGGCAGGACTCCTATGAGCACCAAAACGATCGAACGTCTCGACGGCATCGGGCCGCTGGCGGAGCGCTACGACGTGTTCCTGCTCGACCAGTTCGGCGTGCTGCATGACGGCACACGGCCCTATCCGGGCGCGGTGGCAGCGCTGTCGGCGCTGAAGCGTGCCGGCAAGACCGTGGTGCTGGTTTCGAACTCCGGCAGGCGGGCGCAACCCAATGAAAGCCGGCTCATAAAACTCGGCTTCGAACAGGGAAGCTGGGATCATTTCGTTTCTTCCGGCGAGGTGGCGTGGCGATCCTTCACGGACATGGCGGCGTCGGGGAAGCTGCGCCCAGGGACAAAATGCCTGCTGATCAGCCGTGAAGCTGACCGCTCCGCGATCGAGGGCCTGCCTTTTGTGCTGACCGGGTCCGGCGATGAGGCCGAACTGGTGCTGATCGCGGCCAGCGAGGGTGACCGCTTTGACCTCGACCATTATCGCAGGCTGTTCGCGCCGGCTGCAGAGCGGCGGGTGCCGTGTTTCTGCACCAATCCCGACATCATCATGCTGACGGCCGTTGGCCCTCGCTTCGGCGCCGGCCGTCTGGCCGATCTCTATGAAAGCCTGGGCGGCAGCGTTACCCGCATCGGCAAGCCCGACAAGGCGATTTTCGACGCCGCGCTGGCGCTGGCCGGCGAGCCGGACCCTGGCACCGTGGTCTGTGTCGGCGACAGCGTCGAACACGATATATCGGGGGGAAACAGCGCCGGCATCGCCACCGCGCTGGTGCTGAGCGGAATACTGGCGGACACACCGGATCTCGCCGCTGTTTTCGACGAACAGCAGGCCTGGCCGGACTACATCACGGACAGTTTCAGCTTCCGCTGACCGCCTCCAGCATGCGCCGCGCGCTCTCCTCGTCGGTGATCAGGATGGTTGGGGCGATGAGGGTCATGGCGCCGAGCAGCGCTTCGGTTTTCTCCTCGCCACCGGAGGTGAGGATACGGATCGGCGCCTTGCGCAGACGGTCGACATCCACCGACATCACGTGGCTGTTGACGGGATGATCGACCAGATCGCCGTTGCGGTCGAAGAAATGGAACAGGAGGTCACCCACGGCGCCTCGCGCAAGCAGGGCCTCCCGATCCGCCTCCTTGAGAAAGCCGCCCCGAGAGAAGGTGGTGGCCGAGGCAATCCCGCCGACGCTCAGCAGAACGGCATCAAGCACGTCGGCCATTTCGAAAATCTCCTGCAGGCCGCAGCGCTCGATCAGTGCGATCTTGGTCTCGACGCTGTCGACGACGGCTGGTGTCGGCATCAGATAGCCGTCGCCCTGGAATATCTGAGCGAAGCGCCAGGCGAACTCGGCTGGGTTTACCCGGCGCACGACGCCGACACCGCCAAGCAGCGAAATCACCTTGAAATCGGTGAGCGACTTGGCGCTGATGAAGGGCAGGCTCGAGAACAGCGTCTGCCCCCAGCCGACGCCGACCCGCATGCCGGACTTCATCGTGTCCGACAGGAAACTGCCGGTCTTGGCGCTGATCGCTGGTATCGGATCGGCATTGGGTGCCGAAAGCGGCGCCACCAGCGCCTGCTGCAGCCCGAACGTCTTCTCCAGCGCGCGCTCAAGCCGCACAATTTCTGACAATTCGCTCTCGATGGTGATCTTCACTTCGTTGCGCGCCCGGGCATCCGCCAGCATGCGCACGATGGTGACGCGACCGACGCCGAGCACGTCGGCGATCTCGTTCTGCGTCATCTGTTCGACGAAATACATCCAGGCGGCGCGAATCCTGAGGCGATCCGTTCGGCTTTCGCTGGCGACCTGCTCGGTTGCCTCGCCTCGACCGTCTTCGCTTTCGCCCTGTCGTCGTCTGCCCAAGTCTGTCTCTCCCCCTGCGGCGACGGACGAGCGCTCTGCCGCCGATTCTGCATGCTGGTCTAGTATCGCCTATTGATCTACCAATCGATAGGAACAATGTAGAGAGTGGCGGCTGCCCCGCTTGGCGGCTATCCGCAGCAAATTTCAAGGCGATCCGCGATGCTCCGACAAATCTCCGAAGATGTCCGCGTCAATCTGAAGGACCGGTTGCGGGAAGTCCGCGAAATCATCCGCCAGAGCCGCCATGACGGCAGCGGCGATGCCAGCATCCTGCGCGAAGCAACCAGCCATCTGCCGCCGTTTCCGGGCAAGGGCATCGAAGGCCTGCTCAGCCATGCCGCCAGTGCCGTCGACGAGGCGTTGTCGATCGCTGAAGCTTTCGTCCCGCATGAGCGCCCGATCAAGGTGGACGGCACGACGGTAAAGGGCCTCGGCACCTATTTCCCGATCGGCAACGAGGACTGCCAGCTGAGCGCCGAGCGCCTGTTCCGGCGCGATATGTATTATCTGACCAAGGCGGTGCTTGCCGGCCTGAACATCGACAATGCCCGCATCCACGAAGCCGATTTCGCGGCCGTCCATGCCACGATGCGCAAGCGGCATGGCGACCTCCTGGCCGCCTTGGCCACGCCAGGCGCCGGACTGCAGGCAATCGCGGCGATCTGTTCGGCGCTGCTGGTCGAGTGCCTCAGCCAGCGTCCGGTTCGCTTTGCCGAGACCGTGCCGGAAACGCCGGCCGCGATTGCCGGCCGGGCGCTCGACATAAGCTGCCTGGCGCCGCTCGCTTTGGCCTGCGGCCTGGCGACCACCGGCAGCGACGGTGCGCCGGAGCCGGATATGCTGGAGATCGCGATATTGGCGGCGGATATTCGCCACGACCGCATCGTTCAGGCCTGCGCCAAGGCAAACCCGATCGCTGAACTGACACCGGTGTTCGCCACCTTGCTTGCCCATCTGCCGTAATTAGCCGGTCTGGGCTAGCCTTCAGCGGCCATGGCCATGATCGCTTTCTTGGCGCGCTGGATGGAAGCCGGGCTCATCGAGAGTTCGGTCAGTCCCATCTTCACGAAGGTCGCAATGAGATCGGGACGGCCGGCCGCCTCACCGCACATGCCGACCATGATACCGGCGGCGACGCCGGCTTTTGCCGTCATTTCGATCGCCGACATGACGGCTGGATTGGTGACATCGTTGAGCTTGGCGACGGTCGGATTGAGCCGGTCGGCGGCCATGATGTACTGGGTCAGATCGTTGGTTCCGATCGAGAAGAAAGCGACCTCCTTGGCCAGCGCCGGAGCGATCAGCACGGCGGCCGGGGTTTCGATCATGACGCCGAGATCGAATGATGCGTGCGGCACGCCTTCGGCTTTCAGCTCGGCCGTGCATTCGTCAACCAGCACGCGCGTCTGCCTGACCTCCGAGAGGTCGGACACCATCGGCAGCATCACCTTGATGTTGCCGTGCACGGCGGCCCGCAGCAGCGCCCGCAGTTGGCGCTTGAAGATGTCGGGCCGGTCGAGACACATGCGGATGCCGCGCCAGCCGAGGAAGGGGTTTTCCTCGTCGGGAAATTCGATGCCGGCAATCGGCTTGTCACCGCCGATGTCGAGCGTGCGCACAATGACCGGATAAGGCGCAAAAGCCTTGGCCAGCGCCGCATAGGTCTCGGCCTGCATGTCTTCCGAGGGCAGATGCATATGGCGCATGAACAGAAGCTCGGTGCGGAACAGGCCGATGCCCATGGCGCCAGCCTCTTGCGCCGCTTCGATTTCCTCAAGTGAGCCGATATTGGCCGCGATCTCGATGATCCTGCCGTCGGCAAGCTTCGGCGTCACCGTCTTGAAGATGGTCAGTCCGGCGCGCTCCTTTGCCGCCGCTTCGACGCGGCCGGCGAAATCGGCGCGGGTCGCCGCGTCGGGGTCGATGATCACATGGCCGGCATTGCCGTCGAGCGCGACCTCTCGCGCGGTGCGCAAGGCATTGATCTGGCCGCCAAGGCCGAGCACGGCCGGAATGCCGTGCGAGCGCGCGATGATGGCGATGTGCGAGGTGGCGCCGCCATGGCCGCACACCACACCGCCGATACGCTTCAGCGGCGCGCGTGCCAGATCCCAGGCGCCGATGTCGTCGGCGATCAGTATAGCGCCTTCGGGGATGTTTTCGAGGCTGATATCGTCTTGGCCCAGCAACACGAGGCAGATCTGCCGTCCGACCGCATGAACGTCATCCGCCCGCGCGTTGAGATAGTGATCGTCGACCGCGCTGAATTCGGCGGCAATGTTGGATGCGGCGGTGATGACGGCGGAGACCGCGTCATTGCCGCCCTTGATCAGGCCCTCGGCCTCGCCGGTCAGGCTGTCGTCGGCGGCGATATCGCGCAGCGCCGCGACGATGCCGCGGTCTCCAGCCGACAGGCTGTCCTGCGCCAACGCATGATCCATGCGGGCCTGGACCGCGCCGACAGCCGTGCGGAACCTGTCGATCTCGCCTTCGACCTCCTCGGCCCGCAACATGCGGCCCTGTCCGGCGATATCGGGTGGGAAATGCGCAAAGGCCGGGCCGATGGCGAAACCTTCGCTGGCGGCCACGCCACGCAAGCGGTTTGCCCCGTCAGGAGCCGCCGGCACGAATCCGGGCGCGGGTGCCGCTTCCTGCCCGGCATCGTTCGCCGGGCTCTGCGCTTCCGCTTCATCGTCGAGGCCGGCCCGCGGATTCTCGAGATAGCCGATCAGCGCCTCGAGCGCCTCGATGGCATCGGCGCCATTCGCCCGCACCGTGACTTCCTGGTTCTCCTTGACCGCCAGCAGCATCAGCTTGACCGAACTCTTGGCGCTGACCGCCTTGCCGTCCTTGACCAGTTCGACGTCGGATTCGAAGCCCTTGGCGAGCTTCACGAATCGCGTCGCGGGACGGGCGTGCAAACCTTCATGCACTCGGACGATGGTCGAGCGTTCCATGGCAAATACTCTGGTTTTGGGCGCCGCTCCCAAATAGGCCGCGGCGCGAATGCAGTCAGGCGGCGATGGTGATGATCGCCCCGGTCTTCAGTGCGGCCACGAGCGCTTGCGGGTCGACTTGCGACGCGCAGATCTCGCCGGGCCTCTCGACCTCCGTAGCGCCGTTGAACGAAATGACGACATGGCCCATTTCCAGCACCTTGCTCCACGCGCTGGAGCCGACCGCTGTGATAACAGCGGCAACCGGGCCGAGGGTGATCGAAGCGCCCTTGGCGGGCGCTCCGTCACTTGGTCCCTGCTCCGCCTTGTGGAGCACCGAAACCTCGGCAAGCTCCGGCGGCGAGCCATCCGCAAACAGGATGACCACGCCCCCTTCGGCAAGGTCCGCCACTTCGGGGCCGATGGCAGTGACCCGTGTTCTCAGCAGAACCGTCATATGGCGAACCTCATTTTCTCAACTTTCCCTAGAGCGGTGAACCGCTCTATCTCTTTGTTTTGACGCAATTTCCCAGGGAAAGCATTATGCGCTTTTCCCGGAATTGCCTTAGAACACGATCAGGCTGACGACCCAGGCGATCAGCACCGAGACCGGCCCCATGATCTGGCGGCTGATGAGCACCGCCGGAACGCCGATTTCGATCGTCTTAGGCTTGGCCTCACCGAGCGCCAGGCCGACGGGGACGAAGTCGCAGCCCACCTGGGTATTGTAGGCAAACAGCGCCGGCAGTGCCATCGCCGGCGAAATCGTGCCGTTGGCGATCTGCGGGCCGATAATGGCAACGCCGATGACCTGCGCGATGACAGCGCCTGGCCCGAGGATGGGCGACAGGAACGGCAGGCCGCAGATCGCCGAGATGATCAGCAGGCCGACGATGTTGTTGGCCAGCGGACCCATTGGCTGCGCCAGCACATCGCCGATGCCGGTATACAGGATCAGACCGATGAGCATGGTCACGAAGGCCATGAACGGCAGCACGTTGCGAATGACCTGATCGATGGTGCGACGGCCGGCATTGAAGAAGATGCCGACGATACGTCCCATGACGCGGCCGATCGTGCTGATGAGGCCGATCAGCCCACCTTCGCTCGGCAGCGGCTGTGGTGCCGCGGCCGCATTGTTGCTTGAACTCATCGCTGCTGCTCCCCCTGCAGTCGTGACCGTTTCGGATCCGTCCGCCATTGTGATGTTGGCCGGCTTCACGCCCGAAACGTAGATGTCCTCGGTGATGAACTGGGCCAGCGGCCCGGACTGACCGACCGGCGTCAGATTGACGGTCGGGATGCGCTTGCGCGGATAGACGCCGCATCGTGCGGTGCCGCCGCAGTCGACGACGACCACCGCCATCTCGCTTTCGATCGGCGGCGCCCTGAAGCCGTCGACGGCTTCGCCACCGGTCATGTCGGCGATGAGCTGCGCCACCGGGTGAATGCCACCACCGGTGACGGAAACAACCTTGCTGCGCTGTTCGGTCGGCTCGATGACGAGCGGGCCGCCCCAGCCGGTTTTGCCCTGGGTGATCCTTACGGCTTTGTATGTCTTGGCCATGATGTCCTCCCCGCCCTTACAGCTCGACGCCCTGGCGGCGTGCCATGATGGCGGTGATGCGTTCGGTCAGCATGCCCTTGAGCAGGATGACGACGAGGCCGACGATGGCGTACCAGATCGCCACCTTGACGTGGTAACCGGCAACGACGACGCCCTTCTTTTCCAGCTCCAGCAGCGCGACGAGAATGCCGCCCCAGACGAAATACTCGCCGGGATTGATGTGCGGGAACAGGCCGAGCGGCGGGTGCACATAGGACACGGCCGCGTCATAGAAGGCCGGCTTGTGCTTTTCTTCCAGGAACGATCCGAACGTATAGGCCATCGGATTGGTGAGGAAGAACACCGCCAGCAACGGCAACAGCGTGTAGCGCGTCAGCGCGATCCGGCCGGCGCCGCGCGCCAGGCCGTGCACGCGCTCTTCGCCGACCAGTTCGGTGACGGCGTAGAAGGCCGTCATCAGCACCACCAGCGTCGGGATGATGCCGGTGACGAAGCCGGCGAAGACCTCGCCGCCCTTCTGGAAGATGCCGATAAAGTACTTGCCGATGGCGGTCAGCCAGCCGAGCTGCTCTTCCTGCTGGACGTCCTTCAGCTTTTCCTTGAACTGATCGACGGTGATCGGTCCGCTGTCCGCTTGCGCGAGGACAACGAGATGGTCGGAGGCATGCTCGACGGCGAGCTTGCCATGCAATGCGGCATCCGAGACCATGGCACCTGCGACATGCAGATTGTGCACGGCCATGTCGGCATGCTGCGCCAACAACGAAAATACAGACATTTCTCCTCCTTATGCCACCCGCCAGTTGATCCCAGTCGGTGCGCGGCGTCCTCTATCCCTCTGATTTAGAGCCCGAAATCCTCCGGCTCTAAGCCCTTGCTACATTCAAACCGGACAGGCCCGGCTTCTTCCCCGGCTCCGACCGTGTCTTGTCGATCTGCTCGATCGCTCGTTTCACGGCCTCGGCCACACCGGGTTCCCCCTCCCCCATGATTGCAGGGTTGGACCGGAGTTTATCGAGGGGAACACCCTCGAACTCTTCATGTCTTTTGAACTTGGTGAAGACGGAACGGCCGCTCATCACCATCAGGCGGCGCACGACCAGATCGGGCGTCACCACGACGAGCGCGATGGTGCCCTTGGCCAATCGACCGCGAAAATTGCCGGCTCCGACGAAGCCGTCCTTGTACTGGTCGGTGACGCCCCTGAAGACATCCGAATAGTGCCGCATCTGCAGCCAGACGCCGAGCGACTGCAGCGCCCACACAATAACCAGCAGAAGCAGTCCCCACTGCCAAATCGCCATTCGGTTCTCCTCCCGAAGCCTCAGTTGAACCGCACCTTGGACCGGCGCGTGACAACAGCAAAGTGAGAACATTTGTTTCCGAGAATGTCAATATGTATGATATTGACCTCGGCTGCGGTCATCCACAGGGACGCTGACCGATTTCGGCCGTGGCGCCATTGTGCTAGGCTGACCGGGAAACAGGATACGAGGAAGATGGATCTGCCCTTCAGGGACGAACTGGCCTTGATGCCCGATCTTCGCCATCGGCTGCGGCAGTTGCGCTGGTTCCGCGCCACCTTTCGCGGCAGCGCGAAGGTGGTCTCGGATACGTTCGGCGTGCGCTTCGAGATCGACGAGGCCAAGCTCACCAGGGCTTTTCTCGACTGGGTCGAGATCATGGAGGCGCAGAAGCGCTTCGCCGCGATCGACCGCGCCGACTTCATCGTCTTTGCCGCCGGCCTCGTGCTGCGCGAGCTGATCAAACAGGCGCCGGCAAGGGAAATCTCCGGCCTCACGCAGCTGATCGAGACGGAAACGAACGCCGGCACGCTGGAAATCGTCCGCTTCTGGCCGGAGGGTTTCCTCTACACCAACTACTGCGTCTCGGTGATTTCGGCGATCCACGAGCAGGAATTCGGCACGGCACCCGGCATCGACAAATGCGCCGACGATTTGCGCACATGGTGGTCCTATCGCGAGAATGTGACCGAGATGCCGGCCTATGCGGTGGCTTTCCTCGACCGCTTTCTCGGCGCCGAACCGAACTGGATCACCCCGGATCGCGCACAGTCCCGGCAAGCCATGCAACGGGCGCTCGGGTCTTCCCGTGCGAGCGATGCGTTGCGCCAGCTTTGAGCCCGCTCTTCGCGCCCCAAAAACGCACGCGCTATTGAACATTTGACTTTTTGCCGATAGCGATGTGCGGAAATTGACTTGAGAGGGAAACGCGTGGCGCGACCAAGGCCTATTATTTTCGATTGCGACGGCGTTCTTGTCGACAGCGAGCCGCTGGCCGCCCGCGCCTATGAGCGCGTCTACGAAAAGCACGGCATGCCCGGCGTCAACACCAGCATCATCGCCCAATGCATCGGCATGAAGCAGTCCGATATCATCGCCAGGATCAAGGAATTGACCGGGCACCAGTTTCCGGCGGCGGCGGACGGCGACATCTGGGCCGAGACCAAGGTGCTGTTCTCGCAGGAATTGAAGCCGACACCGGGAATCACTGCGTTTCTGGAGACGCTTGCGGGCGACCGCTGTGTCGCCTCGTCCTCCTCCGTCGAGCGCATAAACCACAGCCTTGCCGTGGCCGGGTTGGCGCGTTTCTTCGGCGATGCGATCTACAGCTCCTCGATGGTCAAGAACGGCAAGCCCGCGCCGGACATCTTCCTCTTCGCGGCGGACAAGATCGGCGCCAATCCCGTTGACTGCATCGTCATCGAGGACTCGCCCTTCGGCATCCAGGGCGCTGTCGCCGCCGGCATGACGGCGATCGGCTACACCGGCGGCGGCCATACCTATGCCGAGCACGCCGCGCGGCTGACAGCTGCCGGTGCCGATTTCGTTTGCGCCGACTGGCAAGAAGTTAGCCGGCAATTGGCCGGGCTCGGTGTGCCGGCCTAATCTGTCAGCGAACAGGCAGTCCAAGGCGGACCGATTCGTCGGCCGGGATCACTGGCCCGACACGGAAGTTGAAGGACAAGACCCTCGTCGCACCGGTGTCGACCTCGCACCGGAAGCCCAGATGGTACCATGTGGTTGTCGTGCGGAAGGCGACATCCGGGGCGTCGAGGATATTACCGACCTTCAGCGGACACTTGGGATCAACTCGGGGAAATACGAGGCGTCCAGCAGTTGCTGCTGCAACGCGCTGGCGCAAAGTTTGGCGGCACGCTGGCCGCGAGGCACGCCGCCCTTCGAGGTCGTGGCCAGCGCATCGCCGGTAGCGCCCTGTGAATAGAGCTTGCGGACGCCCGGGAGGCCCGAAGCGTTCCGAGATGCAGACTTCTCGGGCTTTGAGGGGCTGGGCTTCGGCGCATTTGTGGGTTTGGGCTTCGGCGCATCGGCTGATGTGGGAAGGTCGATCTCGCTGCCGCCGCCATCGGCAGCCAAAGGCGCTGGTGCCGCGCCCCGTTGCTTGGCGGCATCGAGCGCCGCCTGATTCTCCGCCTGCTGTTTGGCTGCTTGTGATTTATATATCTCCTCGGTTGAAGCTGCCTGCGTCTCCTGTGTGGGCTCGGCGTCCTTCGCCGCGGTTGCCGGCTTCTCGTCGGCCTTGGTTGAATCTGGCCGGCCCTCGGAGTCTACCGGAGTGGCGGATTGGTTCTCCGCCTGCTTCGGCACGACAGGCGGCTTCGAAGCATCCTTGGCCGGTGACGGCGAGTTGTCTAGAGCGCTGCCCCCATCCAGGGATTTCCTGGGGCCGGTATCCTTGTCGCCGAACTGAAAAACAGGCTTCAAAACCTCAACTGGCGAGGGCTTCTGAGGTCGCTTTTCCGGCGGAGGTGGTTTTTCGACTTTCTGCTCGGGCGGTTTTTCAACCTTCGTTTCCTGCGGCTTTTCGGCCTTGGGCTCCTTTGGAGGCGGCGCCGGCGCGGGTCTCGGCTTTGGCTGATCGGGCGCAGGCACGAGCGCGACGTTTACCGCCTGTTCCTGCTGCGGCTGTTGGGGAGGCGCCGGGAATTTGTAGACCAGGAACGCAGCGATGAGCGCATGCAGGATCAGCGATGCGGGCAAAGCCCACAACAGATGCCGCCGTTCTCCTGTCTCTTCATCCTGACCGATGTGGAATGAAATAGCGGCGGCTTCAAGCATAGGCATTGGATTTGCGCAATCTAGCCTCTGACAGCTTGTCGATTTGGATCATTATACCCTGCGGTAGCCCGACCAAGGTGCTGGGCGACGCAACAAGCGGCGGCCCACGATCCGGCCCATCATGACCTGGGATCAGCCAGTTCGCCGCCACCAGGATGGACGCCAATGCGGCCGACTGCATCGTCATCGAGGACTCGCCCTTCGGCATTCAGGGCGCGGTCGCCGCCGGCATGACCGCGATCGGCTACACCGGTGGCGGCCATACCTATGCCGAGAACGCTGCGCGCCTGACGGCTGCTGGTGCCGATTTCGTCTGCGCCGACTGGCAAGAAGTTAGCCGGCAATTGTCCGGGCTTGGCGTGCGGGCCTAATTCAGCGGATACTTGGCGAATCCACGACTGGCCCATTCGCCAGGCGGGACCAATGACCCCACACGGAAATTGAAGGACAGGACCCTCGTCGCATCGGGGTCGACTTCACACCGGAAGTTCAGATTGTACCAGGTGTTTCTGGTGCTGAAGGCCGCCTGAGCAGGATTGAGGACATTGCCTTTGTCCAGCGTAATGGTTGGCACCCATTTGACCGTATAGTCGGCACTTTGCAGTTCCCGGCTGAGGACATTGCCGCAAAGGGTGGCCACGCGTTGACCGCGCGGAACATTCTCCATGGAGCTTGTAGCGAACGCATTGCCGGTTGCCCCTTGCGAGTAAAGCTTTCTGACGCCCGGAAGGCCGGAATAGATCGGTGATCCTGCAACGTCGTTGTTGGTGGGATTTGATCTTCCAGCATTCCCGATCGGCGCTTTGAAAGCTCTTGCGGGCTTGAACGTCATTGTCTTGGCGGGTTTGGCTTTGGGCTTTGCCTTTCCAGTCGAGGCTGGAGGCGCCGGCTTGTCGCCGATCTCAGCCGCCAATGGCTTTGGCGTCACGACGGCTTGCCTTTCGGCGGGTTGCGGTGCGGGTTCCTGTTTGTCCGGCTGCTGTTTGTCGGTGTCCTCGGTCGCCGCCTTTTCCTCGCTTTGCGCGGGCTTTTCGTCCGGCGCAACGGTGGCTGGCTTCTCGTCAGGCTTGCTGGGCTCCGCCTTCTGCTGTGGCGTTGCAGCCGGGGCGGGCTGGGTCGGCGTGGCCGGCGACGGCGTGCTGGGCTTGGCGCTGCTTCCGTCGAGCGATTTCTCCGGCCCGGTATCTTTCTGGCCGTACTGGAAGACGCGCTTCAGAACCTGGTCGTCTGGCGGTTTCGGCGGTTCCGGAGGCGGCTTTTGTTCAGGCGGCTTTTCAGCCTTCTTTTCAGGTGTCGGTTCCGGTGGCTTTGGAGCAGGTTTCGGCTTGGGCTTCTCGGGTGGCGGCACGATCGCGACATTGACGGGCTGTTCCTGCTGAACCGGCTGTTGCTCGGGTCTCGGCAGGCCATAGACCAGAAACGCCGCGATGAGCGCATGCAGGATCAGCGATGCGGGCAAAGCCCACAGCAGATGCCGCCGCCGTTCTCCTGTCTCGCCCTTCATCCGCACCGATGTGGAATGAAATAGCGGCGGCTTCAAGCATAGGTAGTGGATTGGCTTGATTTAATCGCTGACAGGTTGGTGATCGGATGACGACGCGCAGATCCCAGGTCAGCCAGTTTGCCGCTGGCGCGGGATCCCGTCCAGAAACCGTTCGTCCAGCCGTGTCTCGCCAAACCAGTTCAGCCGGTTGATGCTGATGAAGCCGGCATCGATCGCCTCGTTTTCGTCACCCGGCTGGCTGTCATGGGCCCGACCGCGCGGCACCGTGATGATAGTGCGATCGCCATCGCTTTCCACGATCTCTGCCTTGCGAGCGATCTTGTCGCGACCGATGCGCGGCTGCCGGATTTCGGCCGGCAGCGCCGTTGGCAGGTTGATGCTCAGCCAATGACCCTCAGCGGCCCAGTCGGCGCGCGAGTGCCACAAGGAAGTGATCAGCGCGCCAAGCCATTGGTCGTCGCCATCGGTGAAGTCAGGATTTTTCACGCGTGAGAAGCCGATGGCCGGAACACCCCAAAACGTCGCCTCCCGCGCAATGCCGAGCGTACCGGAATAGGCAAGGTCCTCGGCAACGTTGCGGCCATCGTTGACGCCCGACAGCACAAGGCCCGGCTTCTCGGAATCGGCGAACAGCCAGGTCACAGCGCTTACCACGCAATCGGCCGGGGTGCCGGAACAGGAGTACCAGTTCGGTTTGACGCGCCGCATGGTCAACGGCCTGGCAATCGTCAATGACGAGCCGGCAGCGGTGCGCTTGCTGTCGGGCGCGACCACCCAGACATCGTCGCTCAACGCGCCGGCCGCATTGACCAGACGGGCAAGCCCCGGCGCTTCGATGCCGTCGTCGTTGCAGATCAGAATTCTCATCGTTTTCTTGCCTCCGACACCACTATGCGCTCGCCGGTGCGGCATTGCGTGCGCAGCGACGGGATGTGGGTTTGCAGATCGCCGAGAAGGTCCGGCGTGCAGGAATGACCGAGTGCGGCGGGACGACCGGCCTTCTCCCAGATGTCGACATTGCCCGACAGCGTCGGATGGGTCGGCATGCGCACCCAGTCCGCCCGGCCGGCCTTGTGCAACAGATCGCCCGGCGAGCCTGACGGCAGATGGCCGGTAAGCAGCACCGGAAAACCGGAATGGTCGGCACGCGGCAAGAGGCGCGACGACGGGCCGGCTTCACCCATGCCGTCATCCGCCAGCAACGGCGTGGACGGCAGGGGATCAGAATCGGTCCAGTCGGCTGCTTCCTGCAAGCGGCGGCGCAGCAACGCGCAAACGCCCGGCAACAAGGCTGCCGTGGCGCCGATCTGCGCTTCCAGGGACGAACGCATGCCGGCATGGATGGCGAACGGGCCAGGCAAGGCCGCGATCAGCTCCAGCGACCGACCCGAGAGCGGCGTCGGCAAAAGACACCCGCCCGAATGCCTCGCAACCCACTGCGAGATTTCGAGCGCCCGCGCCGCGCCCGGCACGGGATCGGCGCCATAGGAGGCGTCGAGAACAAGAAGATCACAGTGGGGGATCGTGTCCATGACGAAAACACTGCTGTCCGGCACCACATCGGCCGAATAGGCGACGCGGCTCTCGCCATCGTCCACGGCAAACCAGACACCGCCCACGACATGCCCCGAGCGTCCCGTCCGGATCGTGAGATTTCCGCTCTTCAGCGTATCGCCGGGTTCGAACAATTCGATGCGGTCTTCGGGAAAAGGGAACCGCCTGAAATCCTCGGGCTCAGCATAGCTCGCGAGCGTGGCGGGCGCCTCATTGCGGGTCTCGGCCGTCATGAAGATCGGGCCGGCATAGCCACGCGACAGCAGCCAACTCAGTGCGCCGACATGATCCTCATGGGCATGCGAGACGAACAGCGCGTCGATGTCGGCGACCGACCCGTTCAGCACCGGATAGTAGTCCGCCCCCGAGGCGCCGACCTTGATGCCGACGTCGAGCAGGATGCGATCCTTGCCGCTGCTGACAGCAAGACTGGTGCGGCCCTTTTCGCCAAAGCCGCCGAGCAGGTCGAGCATCATCACGCTGCTGCTCCCACCGCCGGGATCAGCCAGCCGGACCGTATGCGCAGACGCGCCTGGGCTCCGCTCTCCAGAACGACCGGGTCGGGCTGTTCGAAATGCAAGGTGAGATCGGGACTGGTCGAAGGCGTGAATTCGATGCGCGCCGAGCCACCCTGATAGATCACCCGCTTGACCAGGCCATCGAAGCCGGGACCGTCCGGCGACACGTCGAGATCGGCCGACCGGCAGCAGATCTTGGCGCCAGCGCGCGGCCGCTCGCCTGGCCGGCAGCGGACAATCAGTTCAGTCCCGAGAACCCGGATCTTGCAGTGGCCCGCCTGCTCCGCGCTCAGCACGTCGGCGGGCAGCAAAATGCCTTGCGAAATGAAGGATGCGACCATTTCATTTGCCGGCTCATGATAGAGCTCGCGCGGCGTCGCCAGCTGGGCAAGGCGCCCGCCATCCATCACCGCGATGCGGTCGGCCAATGCCATCGCCTCGGCCTGATCATGGGTGATGTAGACGATGGTGGTGCCGGTGCGCTTGTGGAAGGATGCGAACTCGTCCTCCATCGATGCCCTCAGATGCACGTCGAGATTGGCGAGCGGCTCATCGAACAGCACTAGCGAGGGCGCGGCGACAAGGCAGCGCGCCAGCGCCACGCGCTGGCGCTGGCCGCCGGAAAGATTGGCCGGCCGACGCTCGCCCAGCCCTTGCAGATTGACAAGGGCGAGTGCGTCTTCAACCTTCCGGCGGGCGACAGCCTTGTCGAGCTTCGCCACCTTCAGCGAATAGCCGATGTTCTCGGCCACCGTCATATGCGGCCACAGCGCATAGTTCTGGAAGACGATGCCGACTCGCCGCTTTTCCGGCGCGACGCTGCCGCCCTTGCCCGACACGACCTCATTGCCGATGCGGATTTCGCCTGAGGTCACTTTCTCGAATCCGGCCACCAGCCTCAGCAACGTCGTCTTGCCGCAGCCGGAAGGGCCGAGCACTGCCAGGAACTCGCCGTCGGCGACGTCGATCGACACGTCCTTGACGGCATCGAAATTGGCGAAGCTCTTGGTCACATTGTCCAGGCTCAATCGCGCCATGGCAGCACTCCGGTCGGAAGGTAGGGGGCAAGCAGATTGGTGACCAGCATCAGCACGAAGGTGACCGCCACGGTGATGACGGACATCGCCGCCGCATAGTTGGAATCGCCGCCCTGCTCGAAGGAGAACATCACCACGCCGATGGTTTCCGAGCCCGACGACCACAGCAGCGCCGAAACGGTGAGTTCGCTCAGCGCCGTCATGAAGATCAGCAGGCCGCCGGCGATCGCCGCCGGTGCCACCAAGGGAAAGATGATCGTGCGCATGCGCGTGAACAGCCCGGCGCCGGCCACTTGCGCAGCCTCCTCCAGCGCCCGGTCGATCTGGTGGTAGCCACTGATGGTTGGCCGCAGCGCCAGCACCAGGAAGCGGGCGAGATAGGCGTAGAGGATGATCCAGACGGTGTTGTAGAGCTGGATGCCAGTGAGCGGGATCGGCCGCAGGAACATGAGCAGCGAGGCGATCGCCAGCACCACGCCGGGCAAAGCGTAGGGGAGCTCGACCGACAGATTGAGCAGCCGCACCCAGCGCTGCTTGCCCCAGGCGATCAGATAGCCGATCGGCACGGCAACCAGGACCGCGAAGAAGGCCGCCGCGATCGACAGCCAGAAGCTGTTGAAGAAGGCGCGGCTGGCGGCATCATGCTCGAACAGCACGAAGCGATAATTGTCGAAGGTTGCCGTCTTGGCGGTGAGCGCGATGCCGTAGCCCGGCACCAGCGATGTCAAGACTAGCCCGAACAGCGGCAGGAACAGCACCACGATAATCAGCAGCCACATGCCGGCCTGCACGGCGGGCCGCCAGCGGCCGAGGTCATAGGGCTCGGCCGAAAGCGATGTGGAACTGATGCGATAGTCGCGGCGGCGGCTCATGATCTCCTGGGCAAGGATACCGGCCATGGCGATGATGCCGATCAGCACCGACAGGAACGCGGTTTCGCCGAGGACGGCGGGGCCGCCGCCGGCCAGCTTCTGATAGATCAGCGTCGGCAGCACGAGATAGTTGGCGGGAATGCCCAGAAAGGCCGGAATGCCGAAATTGCCGACGCAGGAGACGAAGGCAAGTGCGGCGGCGGCCATGATCGAGGGCGTCATCAAAGGCAGCACGATGGTGACCAGCACGGTGAACCAGCCGGCACCGCCCGCTCGCGCCGCTTCGATCAGTTCGCGCGGCAGCTTGCGCAGGCCGGCGCGCACCAGCAGGAAAACCAGCGGCCCATACTGCACGCCGAGCAGCAGGATGATGCCCGATGTCGAATAGAGCGGATTCCTGGTACCGAGCGGCGGTGCCGCCCCGAACAGCTTGAGGAACGGGCTTGCCGGGCCGAACAATTGCAGCCAGGCCAGCGCCGTCACCTGCGGTGCGATCATCAGGGGCATGACGTAACAGAGCACCATGGCGCTGCGGGCGCGGATATCGGTCAGAGTGACGAGGACGGCCACCAGCGTTCCCGACAGCACCGCAAGCAGGGTGCCGCCGATACCGACGACCAGTGTGTGCCAGGTGGCGATCCAGGTCGCCGGACTGGCGAGCCCCGCCTTTATCGCGACGGCCGACAGCGTGCCGCCGGGTGCCACGATCTCCTTGATCAGGCGCAGCATCGGCAGCAGCGAAAGCAGGACGATGACGATGGCTACCGCCGCCGTCAGGACCATTTCCTGGCCCCGGCTTTCCCTGATCCGTGTTGACATGATTGCTTTTCCTGGGATCGATCAGCCGATGCGCTCGGGTTTCGCAGTCGGCATGCCGCTAGAGGGGCATGCCGACTGGATTGCCGGCTCAGCCGCCGAACAGTTCCGAGAACTTCGCCTTGTCGGCGTCGGTCTTGGCAACGATTGCCTTGGTGTCGAACGGCATCACTGTGACCTTGACGCCTTCCGGCAGCCATTCGGGGCGGCCGACCGAAGCGCGCGCCGGCAGATAGCCCATCGATAGCGCCAGCTTCTGGCCGTCATCGGAAAGAATGAAGTCGACGAACTTCTTGGCGCCCTCGACATTCTTGGCCGTCTTCATGATGGCGACCGGTTCGGTCACCGCCGGCACGCCTTCCGACGGGAAAACGAACTCGACCGGCGAGCCCTTCTTCTTGGCGTTCATCGCCATGAAGTCGACCAGGATGCCATAGGGCTTCTCGCCTGATGCCACCGACTTCAGCACGGCACCATTGCCGCGCACGCTGACGGTGTTGTTGGTCTTCAGCTTCTGGAAGAAATCCCAGCCATAATTGGTATCGCCGACGAAGCCCGAAAGCAGGTAGGCAGCGGCACCCGAATAGAGCGGGCTCGGCATGACCAGGCCATCTGCATAGGCCGGCTTGGCGAGATCGGCCCAATGCTGCGGCTTCTCGGTCGCCGCGGTGTTGTAGACGATGCCGGTGGTGATCAGCTTGCTGCCGAAATAGGTCTTGTCGGCATCATAGGCATCCGCCTCGATGCCTTCGAGCTTTGCCTCGGGATAGGGCAGCAGCCGGTCGTCCTTCTTCAACAGCTCCATCGAGACCGCATCGGCGATCAGAAG
Source organism: Mesorhizobium sp. M7A.F.Ca.MR.148.00.0.0 (assembly GCF_003997735.1). NCBI lineage: Bacteria > Pseudomonadati > Pseudomonadota > Alphaproteobacteria > Hyphomicrobiales > Phyllobacteriaceae > Mesorhizobium > Mesorhizobium sp. M7A.F.Ca.MR.148.00.0.0. The sequence goes on from NZ_RZTB01000077.1 coordinate 25,938, forward strand.
CACGTCGGGCTGCGGGCTGCCGGCGGCAAACTCGGCCGCCATCTTAGTCAGGATATCGCTCGGTCCGGAGCGATAGATGGTCACGTCGATACCCGGCTGCGCCTTCTTGAAGGCATCCACGGTCTTGGCCGCGTCGGCTTCCGGCTGGGACGTGTAGAGCGTCAGTGTTTCGGCGTTTGCCACGCCGGCAAACAAAGTTGCCGCGAGTGCCAGCTGGCTGGCCAGCAGCTTGATGAAGTGCGTCTTCAATGAGACCTCCTGTCTTGTCTGTGCATGACCGGTCCGGCTCTGGCCGGCTCCCCGTCTCTTCCTCCCTGCACGGCGCATATGACTGATGGATGACACAGCGCGTGAAACCCACAAAATATGTTCATATGTACGATGTCAATTACAAATGAACAGAAATGTGCGACAATCGACACGCCGAAGATCCGGCATCAGTTGACATCCGGCCGGTGTTTCCTTGATGAGCACCGGGCAGGCCACGGCTCATGAGGGACAGGAACCGATGACCACAGAAAAACCCAGACAGGCTCGCCTGCCGATGGTCTCGTCGGACCTTACCGTCAAGACGGCATGGCTCTACTATGTCGAAGGTTTCACCCAGGAACAGATCGCCGAAAAGCTCGATGTCTCCAGGGTGAAGGTCATGCGTACCCTGGCCTCCTGCACCGCCGAAGGCATCGTCGTCACCATGATCAACGCGCCGACCGCCGGACAGGTGGCGCTCGAGCGGGAGCTGGAAAAGCGCTGGGGTCTGAATGCCGCCGTCGTCATCCCGACGCCTTCGGCGCATGACCATCTGGAGAAGGCCATCGGCCACGCCGTCGCGGCCTATCTCGGCGAGCAGATGCAGGACGGCATGACGCTGGCGATCGGTGGCGGCGCGACCCTGCATGCCAGCCTCGGCTTCCTTGCCCGCCGGCAGTTGAAGCGTGCCTGCGTGGTGGCGCTCGTCGGCAGCCTGCCGCATTCGCAATGGATCAATCCATCGATCGTCGCAGCCAAGGTCGCAGACGTCTTCGAGGTCGACAGCTACCAGATCACCGCGCCGGTGACGGTCGACAATTCCTCGCTGCGTGATCTCCTCTGGGCACAGCCGACCCTGCAGGATGTGCGCCAACGCGCGGCGACCGCCGACATCGCGCTGCTCACCGTCGGCGACATGTCGCCGGACGCCACCATCTTCCGGCACGGCATCGTGCCGTCATCGCTGATCGCTCCGCTGAAAGCGAAGGGCGCGGTCGCCAACATGCTGTGCTATTTCGTCGATGCCGCCGGCGGACTGGTCGACCACGAGGTCAACAGCCGCGTCATGGCCATCGATCTCGATGTGGTCAGCAACGTGCCTAATGTCGTTCTTGCCGCGGGCGGCAAGCGCAAGGTCGCGGCGATCCTCGCCGCGCTGAAAGCCGTCGACACCAACGTGCTGATCACCGACAGCGATACCGCCACGGCGCTGCTTGCCAAGGGCGGCTGAGCCGGTTCGACTGGCTCCGGTGTTTCCCGCTAAATGAGTCCGCGCTCTCGCAAAAAATCCTCGACGCCGACATGGGTCATGGATTCGAATTCGGCGATCGCCTCGGCCACCCGCTTGCGCTGCGCCGCCAATAGTGTGAACACCTGCTTCATCTCGCCGGAAACACCGAAACGGCTCCACCGCTCGGCGATGTGGGTGGGCAAGCCGATGTCGGCGCAGAACGCGTCCAGGCTGTCATAGCCGAGGCTGGCGACGAGTTGCCTGGTCTCGTCCGCCGACATGCGCGGCTCGAAGGCGTGGTCGTGCAGTCGCTGCGCCACCAGCTTGATGTCGGATGGCGACGCGCCCATGACCTTGCCGAACAGGGTTTTCACGTCAGACGGGTCGAATGCAGGCATATTTTGGCCTCCCTGGATCGCAATCCAGATAGAACATGGGTCAAGGGTCGGCGCCTGACAAGTCGTTTCTGTCGTAAGCCGGCGCATCATTCGGCGCCGGCTTCTGCTTGATGGATCAGACCAGCAGGCCCATCGGATTTTCAAGGAGGTTCTTGAAGGCGACCAGCAGTTCAGCCCCAAGCGCGCCGTCGACGGCGCGGTGATCGGTCGACAGCGTCACCGACATCACGGTGGCTATCTTGATCTCGCCGTTCTTGACCACCGCCCGCTCCTCGCCGGCGCCGA
>NZ_RZTB01000780.1:0-216 GCF_003997735.1 Mesorhizobium sp. M7A.F.Ca.MR.148.00.0.0
GGTAACTCCAGTCTCCTCGGTCCGGTCCGAATGGACAACCTCCCGAAAGCTCACAGCTAGCCGATCATGTGCCCGGGGAGCATCCAGTTCGAAAGCTTGCTCTAAGCGGCTTGGTGACTTGGCCGAGGTCACCCAGGTGGAAATGACCAACACTTGGGGTAAGCCTAGTGGCGCTCCCCTCGATGATGTCTGGCGGGGTGGTTAGCCGCCTCCGTG
>NZ_RZTB01000781.1:0-216 GCF_003997735.1 Mesorhizobium sp. M7A.F.Ca.MR.148.00.0.0
AACGCGGGCCGGAGCCGCGGAAGCGGATGTCGTTGGCGATCTTGAACAGCGCGGCGGCCGTCGCGTTGATGGCGCCGTGCGAGAACACCATGGAATCATGAGCCGCCAGCGCCTCGAACTTGTTCGGTGCGGTGACGAAGGCGATGCCGGTAATAGTGGCGATGCGATCCGCCACCCTTTCGGCGAAGCCGACCGGCGCGTTGAGGCCGGTGCCGA
>NZ_RZTB01000782.1:0-216 GCF_003997735.1 Mesorhizobium sp. M7A.F.Ca.MR.148.00.0.0
TAGCAGGCCAAGGCGGGACACGAAAGTTTGTTGCGAGATCTCTGGACGCCGCCGGTGAGATGCTGTTCAAACCGGTTCCGTCATGACAGCCGTTCCCGAGACCGCAACCTTATCCGAAACGGCCACCAATGCACGGCGCGTGGCGCTGATTGTCGCCATCGCTTTCTTCATGCAGTTTCTGGATTCGACGATCATCTCGACTTCGCTGCCGCAGAT
>NZ_RZTB01000783.1:0-216 GCF_003997735.1 Mesorhizobium sp. M7A.F.Ca.MR.148.00.0.0
CCGCCACCTTCTCCCCGTCCCCTATACGGGGAGAAGGTGGCGGCAGCCGGATGAGGGGCAGCGCCGACCTTGGAGGGGAGGCAAGAGATTCATCGGCGACACAACGCATACCCAACTAAGTCTTAAAGTCGTGGCCAAACACTTAGGTGAGCGCTGCCCCTCATCGCCCTGCCGGGCACTTCTCCCCGTATAGGGACGGGGAGAAGAGAGCTACTC
>NZ_RZTB01000784.1:0-212 GCF_003997735.1 Mesorhizobium sp. M7A.F.Ca.MR.148.00.0.0
GAACTGAGCAAGGCCGGCATGTCGATGACCATGGAGGCGAGACAGGCGCTGCGCCGCAATCTCGGCGGCGACCGGCTGGCCTCCCGCGGCGAGATCGAGAAGCTCGTGCTCTATGCCCATGGCCAGAACGAGATCGGGCTGGAGGAGGTCAAGGCGATGTCGGGCGACGTCTCCGGCGCCTCTTTCGACGACGCGGTCGACGCGCTCCTCGA
>NZ_RZTB01000785.1:0-212 GCF_003997735.1 Mesorhizobium sp. M7A.F.Ca.MR.148.00.0.0
GCTCCGGGTCACCGACGATGCCGAAGCCGATCCGCAATCCGGCCAGACCGAACGCCTTGGAAAAAGTCCGCAGCACGATCCAGGGCCGGTCCAGCTTTTCGAGATAGGGCAGGGACGACGCATAGTCGTCGCCCTCGGCATATTCGGCATAGGCTTCGTCGATGACGATCAGCGTCTCGTCGCTTGTCGCATCCAGAACCCTCGACAGATCG
>NZ_RZTB01000786.1:0-212 GCF_003997735.1 Mesorhizobium sp. M7A.F.Ca.MR.148.00.0.0
TAAAGCGCGCGGGCTCGTTCGAGGACAATTTGCGAGATCTGGCCGTCGCTGTTGCCGACATGAGCCTGCAGCCAGGCTGGAACGGCAGATGGTGCGGCAAAGGATCGGGCCGATACCGCCACGGCGATGACGACGAGAAGGCTGGCGACGACACCCAGAGAAACAGATCTCAACCGCACCGGATCAATTCTCCTTGTCGAAGCGTTTTGTGA
>NZ_RZTB01000787.1:0-211 GCF_003997735.1 Mesorhizobium sp. M7A.F.Ca.MR.148.00.0.0
GACATTTCGGTGCCTATTGCATCGATCCCGCGCTTCATCGAAGAAGCCGCCGGCGCCGTGGCGTCGGTAAGTGCAGGCGCCCGCGTGGTCTGCTTCGGTCATATGGGCGACGGCAATCTCCACTACAACATTTCGCGGCCAGTCGACGGCGATGATGAGGCGTTCCTCGCTCTCTATCACCCCATGAACAAGGCGGTGCACGGTGTGGTGC
>NZ_RZTB01000788.1:0-211 GCF_003997735.1 Mesorhizobium sp. M7A.F.Ca.MR.148.00.0.0
CATATCCATAGCCGCTTTGCTTGACTCCTCCATAAGGGGCATCAGCGGAAACCCCTTTCAGGTAATTCACACTAACAGCGCCCGCAGAAAGACCGCCCACAAGCCTCTGTTGCGTATCGGCCGCGCCAGTAAACAAGTAGGCGGCCAGACCGTACTCCGTGGCGTTGGCTTCATCGATCGCCTCTTCGATCGTATCGAAAGGAGCCACGCT
>NZ_RZTB01000789.1:0-211 GCF_003997735.1 Mesorhizobium sp. M7A.F.Ca.MR.148.00.0.0
CATCACCAGTTGCAGCAGCGTCGATGTCGTCGGCGCCAAGCCGTGCGGGCAGGCTTCAGGCGCGCGCGGCAGCAACAGCACCACGTCCGCCGCCCGCGCCAGCGCCGATGTCTCTCCGGCGGTGATGGCGATCAGCGGGATGGAGAAGCGCCTGGAATAGGCGACGATGCCCATCAGTTCCTTGCTTTCGCCCGACCACGACATGGCGATG
>NZ_RZTB01000078.1:0-8754 GCF_003997735.1 Mesorhizobium sp. M7A.F.Ca.MR.148.00.0.0
ACGTATTGGTGGGGGCGGCGCTGATCGGCATCCTGCTCAACGCCATGACCATCATCGACATCCCGCTGCTCTACCAGAACCTGATCAAGGCCGCGATCCTGCTCGGCGCCATCATCGTCGACGGCATCATCAATCCACGTGACGAACAGACCGCACAGCAGGGTGACATTTAGTACCTGAACGGCGGCGGACGGTTGGGGCCGGCCGCTGATAACAAAACCCAAACCAGAGGATGTGACATGAAACTGATCAGAACACTCATGGCAGCGGCCACGGCGCTTGCCCTTGAGCGCCTGTGCGTAAGCCGCTTCGTGGCGCCAACCTTTGCCGCCGACGATCCTGGCCCGGCGGCTTACGCACAGGCGCTCAAGGGCAAGCGCGTCATGCTGGTGCCGATGGCGATGGGTTTCGACCTGGCACAGGGCTGGACGCATTTCCTGAAGAAGGAAGTCGAAGCCTGGGGCGGCACCTTCGAGACACGCGATCCGAACTGGGTCGTCGACGCCGGCGCGCAAGCGATCACCGACGCGATCTCGTCGGACACCAGGCCGGATGTGCTGATCATCCATTCGCCGGACCTCAATTCCTATGCCAAGCTGATGAAGAAGGCGCAAGCCGCCGGCACCTATGTGATTTTGGTCGACAATCCGGCCAATTTCCCGGCCGACGCCTTTGTCGGCAGCGACTGGGACCGGCTCGGGCAGCTCGAGGCCGAAGCGGCGATCAAGGGCTGCGGCCCGAACTCCTCCAAGAAGCTCGGTTTGGTGCAAGGCGACCAGGCCAATTCGTCGAGCCTCTACCAATATGCCGGCATCATGAAGGTGCTGGACAAGAACCCCGACTTCAAGGTGGTGGCCAAGCCGGATTCCAACTGGGACGCGACCACCTCGCGCAACGTGACGACGACGATGCTGCAGCAGAATCCCGACATCTGCGCCATCATCGATTTCTGGGACGGCGATGCCACCGGCGCGGCTGCCGCGATCCGCGACGCCAAGCTCGACGGCAAGGTGTTCCTGGTCACCACGGGCGGTGGCGAGAAGGCGGCCGATTGCGACAAGCTGCAGGACGGCACCTATGGCGCTGTGGTGATGACCGATCTTGCCCGCCAGTCGGGCGACATGAACGCCATCATCAAGTTCCTGCTGCAGAGCGGCCAGCCGGCCGGCACCTCGCACACCTACATCTACACGCTGGAGAAGGCGACGACCAAGGCTGACCTGAAGCCCGATAGCTGCTGGGACTTGAAGGCCCTGCAGGCCGAAGCGGCGGCGAAGTAAGCCAAGCCTCTTCAATCGATATCGATGAGGTGGTCGGATTGCTGGCCACCTCTTTGTCTTTTCTCTTGCAGCAGTGACCTGATGTCCTTTCGCGAACGGCTCCAGTCCTGGCGCTACAATCTCGTGCCCGACCATGTCGTCGGTGAGATCCTGACCAAGCGCTGGACCGACAACGCCATTCCGTTCCTGGCGCTGGTGGCGACGCTGGCAACCTTCGGCTCGCTCATCCCGGGCTTCTTCAAGCTGACGGCGCTGCAGGATTCGACCCGTCAGCTCGGCGAATTCTCGCTGATCGTCACCGGCATGACGGTGGTCATGCTGGGCGGCGGCATCGACCTGTCGGTCGGTTCGATCTTCGCGCTCTCCTGTTTTTCCGCGGTCTATGTCTTCTTCATCCTCGATCAGTCCGTGTGGCTGGCGCTTGCCGCATCGATCGCCACAGGATTGCTGTTCGGTGCGATCAACGGCTATCTGGTCGGCTATTTCAGGCTGCGCGCCTTTCTCACCACGCTAGTCACCTTCATCTTCGGCCGCGCGCTGTTCGACATCCTGGTCACCACTTATGCCGCCGATGTGCAACTTTCCGGCGCCACCTCGGACGTGCTGGATTTCATCGGCGACGGCACCTTCTGGGGGCTGTCGGTCTCGGTGTGGCTGGCGATCATCCTGGCCATCGTCACCCATATCGCGCTGACCCGTTCACGGCCGGGCTGGCACGTGCTGGCGGTCGGCGGCTCCAGGCGCTCGGCGCACAATGCCGGCATCCGCGTGCGCCGCACCGTGTTCATGACCTACGTCTTCTCCGGCTTCTGCGCCTCGATCGGCGGCTTCCTCATCGCTTGCCGGCTGAGTGGGGCAGGGCCGGGCACCGGCCTCAATCTGGAAATCATGGCGCTGACGGCGGCGGTGGTCGGCGGCGTCAGCCTTGGCGGCGGCCGCGGCTCGGTGATCAAGGGGCTGATGGGCGCCATCATTGTGCTGACCATGACCAACGGGCTGATCCGGCTGGGCTATGGCACCGGCACCAACCAGATGGTGCTGGGCATCATGCTGGCGGTCGCGGTGACCATCGACATCCGCTGGCTGAAGAACCGCCACAAGGTGCTGAACGAGGTTTATGTCGCGCCGGTCTATCTCAAGATGGGCGAGACACAGTCGGCCGCACCTGGTTCGGGCACACCCTACGAGCTCGACAACCGGTTGTCCGCCGCCGACCATATCGGGCTTGGCGAGCTGGAGGGGCCAGAAGACGTCATCCTCGACCGCGACGACAATCTCTATTGCGGCACGCGTCATGGCGAGATCGTCCGTTTCTTCGCGCCAGACTATGTCGAATCGGAAGTGTTTGCCCATATAGGCGGCTTCCCGCTCGGCCTCGCCTTCGACAAATCGGGCAATCTGATCAGCTGCGTCGGCGCCATGGGGCTCTATTCGGTCTCGCCGGATCGGGAGGTCAAGCGCCTGTCGGCGGAGACGTCGCGTTCGTGGACCTCGATCGTCGACGATGCGCGTTTGCGTGACCCCAATGACTGCGACATCGCACCCGACGGGCGCATCTATTTCACAGACTCGACCAAGCGTTACGACGCACATGACTGGGCGCTGGATTCGATCGAGAACCGCGCCACCGGCCGGCTGCTGGTCTACGATCCGAAGGATGGTTCGACGAAGACGCTGCTCGACGGTTACCGCTACACCAACGGTGTGTGCATGGCGCATGACGGCAAGTCGCTGTTCTTCGCCGAAAGCTGGGCCTGCCGCGTGCATCGCTACTGGCTGGAAGGGCCGAAGGCCGGCACCGCCGAATGCGTCATCCGCGACATGCCGGGCTATCCCGACAACATCAACCGCGCCTCCGATGGCAATTACTGGATGGCGTGGCTCGGCATGCGCACGCCGAGTTTCGACCTGTCGCTGCGCCATCCCGACATGCGCAAGCGCATGACGCGCCGGCTGCCGCAGGATGAATGGCTGTTCCCCAACATCAACACCGGCGGCGTGGTCAAGTTCAACGAGAAGGGCGGCATTGTCGAGGCGATGGGCGACCTCACCGGTGGCGCGCACCCGATGGTCACCTCGATGCGCGAGCACAAGGGATATCTGTTCGTCGGCGGCATCCTCAACAACCGCATCGGCCGCTACAAGATCGCAGGCGCCGACCCGAACTGGACCAGTCCCGCTTCCTATTGGGGAGCAAAGCCATGATCCTCGATCCGATGCTTGGCCTGTTTCGCGGCAAGGCGGTCACCATCCCGCCGCTCGACGGCGCTTTTCGCCCCAATACGCGGCTGGATGATGCGGCGGCTTTCGCCGAGATGACGGAACCAGACAATCTGCTCGTTACCGGTGACAGGCTGCTGGCCTCCAGCGGCAACGCCATCCATTCGATTGCGGCTGGAGCGGAACCTGTCGTGGTCGAGACTTTTCCGTCTGCCGTCACCGCGCTGGCGCTGTCGCCATCCGGCGAACTGACGGTCGGGCTGGAAAACGGCAAGTTGCTGATTGGCGGCAGCGACGTTTCGCTGCCGGCCGGGATCAGCTGCATCACCGCACTTGCCTATGCGGATGACGGCACGTTGTGGCTGGCCAATGGCTCGGCCGAGCACGCGCCGTCGCAATGGGCCGCCGATCTGATGAAGAAGGGTGCCTCCGGTTCGCTGTGGAAGCGAGACGCCGCGGGCGGTGATTTCCGCAAAGTCGCCGGCGAGATTGCCTTTCCCTATGGCCTGCATCCAGTCGGCAGCGATGTGCTAGTCAGCGAAAGCTGGCGTCATCAGTTGGTGCGTTTCGATGGCGCGACGGGCAGCCGCTCGACGGTTCTGACGCATCTGCCCGGCTATCCCGCGCGGCTGTCACCTTCCGCCGATGGTGGGGCGTGGCTGACCCTGTTTGCGCCGCGCAACCGGCTGATCGAATTCGTGCTACAGGAAACGCATTACCGTCAGGACATGCTGAGCCAGGTGCCGCCGGCCTACTGGATCGCGCCAGCGCTGGCCTCCAGCCGCAGCTTCCTCGAGCCGCTGCAATGCGGCGGCATCCGCACCATGGGCATCCACAAGCCATGGTCGCCGAGCCGCTCCTACGGGCTGGTGGTCAGGCTCGACCAGAAGATGCAGCCGCAATTCAGCCTGCACAGCCGCGCCAACGGCACGCGCCATGGCATCTGCAGCGTTGCGGAAAAGGACGGTCTTCTGTTCATCGCCTCCAGGGGCGGCGACTGCATCCTTTCCGTCCCCACGGGAGGTTTCTGATGGAACCGATTGTCCGTCTGGAGAATGTCACCAAGAACTACCGCGGCGTGCCCGCGGTGAAGAATGTCAGCTTCGACCTGCGCAAAGGCGAGATCCACGCGCTGCTTGGCGAGAACGGCGCGGGCAAATCGACGCTGACCAAGATCATCGCCGGTGTGGTCGAAGCCACCTCGGGCAAGATGTTCCACAGGGGGCAAGAGATCGCCTACGCCTCGCCGCACGCAGCGCTTGAAGCCGGCATCGCGATGGTGTTCCAGGAGACGAGCCTGGTGCCGTCGATGACTGTGGCGCAGAACCTTTATCTCGGCACCGAAAAGTTCCTCAACCGGCTGCGCGGCACCTACATTTCGGCGCAGCAATTCCTGCAATCGCTGAACTTTCCCGTCGACCCGAACGCCATGGTGGCGACGCTGGGTGCTGCCAAGCGGCAGATGGTCGAGATCGCGCGCGCGGTGCACCACAATGCCGAGATCATCATCTTCGACGAGCCGACGGCGACGCTGACGCCGGAAGAAAAGCGGCACTTCTTCGCGCTGATCCGGCGGCTGAAGGCGAGCGGCGTCTCCATCGTCTTCATCAGCCACGCGCTGGAAGAGGCGCTGATGATCGCCGACCGCATCACCATCCTGCGCGACGGCGAACTGGTCATCACCGACGACACGTCTGCTTTCGACCGCGACAGGATCGTGTCCGCAATGGTCGGGCGCACGCTGTCGGGGCAGATCTACCGGCAGCGCGACGAAGCGAAGCTTCGCAAGGCGGGCAAGAAGGTGCTGTCGGTGCAGGACATCTCGATGAGCAATGTCGTGCGCAACAATTCCTTTTCGATCTTCGAGGGCCAGATCACCGGTGTGTTCGGGCTGATTGGCTCCGGCCGCACCGAAACCTTCAAGATCGTCTCCGGCATCTACAAGCGCGACTTTCTGCGCGGCGGCGCCATCGAGCTCGATGACAGGCCGGTGCGCTATCTCGTGCCGAGCGAGGCGGTGGCCGACGGCATCGTCTATGTTACCGAGGATCGCAAGAGCGAGGGCATCTTCGAGACGATGGGCATTGCCGAGAACCTGTTCGGCGGACTGCTGGCGGCGGGCCGGGAAAAGGCCTGGGTAATCAATGCGCAGGAAATGCGCGCGCTCTCAGCCGAATGGACGAAGACGCTGAACATCAAGGCGATCAACGACAATGCGCGCGTCGTCGAACTGTCCGGCGGCAACCAGCAGAAGGTGGTGATCGGCAAGGGGCTGGTGCAGCAGCCGCGCATCGTCATCTTCGACGAGCCGACGCGCGGCGTCGATGTCGGCGCGATCGCCGAGATCCATCAGATCATCAACCGGCTGGCCGACGAGGGCCTGGCCGTCGTCGTCATCTCGTCCTACCTGCCGGAGATCATGAACCTGTCCGACCGCATCCTGGTCTGCCGCCAGGGCCGTATCGTCGAGGAGTTTTCGCCGGCCGAGGCGACGGAGGAGAAGATCATGTACGCGGCGGTTCACTAGGTTTTTTGGCTGGTGGTCGGTGGTCCGCATACGTTGGCGATTTGGCGAAGGCCTCTACCTCATCGTCATCCTCGGGTCTCCGCGACGGCGCTTCGCGCCTGCTTCGCCCGTGGATGACGAAGTTTAGGTGGCTCGGCTAATCTTCAACGCTATTGCGGGCCAAAAACTGAGTCAAAGAAGCTGGTTAGCCGCCTTTGCTCGAAACTTGATTCAACGGACCAGTTCATCGATCGAAGCGAAAGGACCACACCATGGCCACAGCAAGACTCTTAACCGATGCCGAAGTCGAAAAAATCCCGGCCGTGAAAGCCGTCTTCGACGACATCCGCGCGACGCGTAAATCCGATTTCGTCAACAATTTCTGGCGCGGTCTGGCCAATGATCCTCCTGCGCTGAAGCGGATCTGGGAACAGTTGAAGGTGGTGATGGTGGCCGACAGCGCCATCGATCCGCTGACCAAGGAGATGATCTACATTGCTGTCTCGACCGCCAATGGCTGCTCCTACTGCGTCCACTCGCACACGGCGGCGGCCCGCGCCAAGGGCATGACCGATGCGCAGCATGGCGAGCTGGTGTCGATCATCGGGCTGGCCGGCCAGACCAACCATCTGGTGACCGCGATGCAGATCCCGGTCGATCCGCAGTTCGAGGTGAAGTGAGGCCTCACACCGGCCGGTAAACCTTCTCCGCCGTGTTCCAGAAAATATCCGCCTCCGCCGCCGCACCATGCCTGGCCACCGCATCGCGGTGCGCCTTGATCAGCTCGGCGTGGCTGGTCCACAGTTTTTCGATCGGGAAGTTCGAGCCGAACATCAAATGGTCGGCGCCCAATATCTCGATCGCGTTGTCGACGATATAGGCAATCAGCGCCGGGTCGTTGCGATGGACGAAGGTGCCGAGGCCGGAGAGCTTGGCGTAGAAATTGGGCGCCGCCGACAGCGTGCGCAGGCCTGCCTTCCAGGCTTCGGTGGTTTCCGGCTCCATGCCGGTCAGCATACCGGCATGGGTGAGGATGAAATTCGTCTCCGGGTTTTCGCCGACCAGCGTCAGGCCGTCCTTCATCTGGGCGGGGAAGAGCTGCAGGTCGAAGGAGAGGCCATAGTCCTTGAGCCGCGCCACATTGGCGCGCACCTTGGGGTCGATCACCTGGTCGGCGGAGGCGGCGAAGCGGAAGGCCGGGGTCTCGTGCCAGTGCAGTTGCATGCGCACGCCGCGCAGCAGCTTGTATTTCATCAAGCGATCGATCTGCGGCCTGATATCGTCGACGGTCATGTCGGTATAGCCGACGATGGCATGCGGCCAGCCGGTTTCGTCGGATGTCTTCTGCAGGAAGGCGACTTCCTTCTCGAAATCCTCCTTGGCCCAGTTGGTCTGGACATAGACGGCCTTTTCGACGCCTGAATCCCTCTGGTCTTCGAGAAATTCCTCGATCGGGTAGTCGCGCCGGATCGGCTCGTAGGGACCGAAGATGCGCGGCACCATCGGCCCGACCAGCCAGGGCTGGTCCTTTTGGCGCCAGATGTGGAAATGCGCGTCGATGGCTTTCTGCATCACGAAACCCTCTTCCAGATTGTCGCCGCCGCTGAAGCAGGGCGGGCGAGCGACAGGATGAAATCGGTGAGGCTTTTCACCGACGAGCCATCGACGAGGTCGTCCAGGTCAGGCAGGATGGCACGAAGTGCAGCCGTTGCCGGCCGGAAGCGCGGGTCGCCGGCTAGCGGTGTGGCCAGCGACAGCCGGAAAGCGCGGGCGCTCAGCCGTCGCATGGCTGTCTCCAACTCGCCATGATCGCCGCGCTCCAGCGCGTCGGACAGGATCACGACCGTGGCACCGCGTGCAAACGACGAAAAGCGCGGCACCGAGAGGAAGGCGAGCAGCGTCGGTCCCATGCGGGTGCCGCCGTCCCAGTCGTCGACCTGGGCAGCGGCGCGCGCCAGCGCCTGGTCGCGGTCGCGGATGCGCAATGCCGTGGTGATGCGCGTCAGCCGCGTGCCGAAGGTGAAGATCTCGGCGCGGTCGGCACCTTGCACGGCCGCATGTGCCAGCTTGAGATAGTCCGCTGTGTGCAGCTTCATCGAGCCGGAAACGTCGATCAGCAGCAGCAGCTTGCGCGGTACGGTCTGGCGGCGGCGTAGCAGTGGCGAGGGCACGTCGCCATCGGCGCTGACGATTTCCCTCAGCGACCGGCGCAAATCGAGCTTGCCGCGCGAGTGGGTGCGTACGGTGCGGAAGGAGCGCCGGGCTGGTAAAGCGGTCGAGAGTTTGCGACGAAAGGCGGTCAGCCTGTCATCGTCGCGCTGGAAGTCGCGGGTACTCAACTGCTCCAGGGCCGAAGAGAGGTCGCCGCCCTCTTGGCTTTGTTCGGCCTCGAGCCGTTCGTCGTCGGCGCCGCCATCATCCTTGATGCGAGTTTCCTCGTCGGCGTCGCCTTCGACCACGGCGGACGTATTGCCATAAAAATGGCTCTGGAAATGCGCCTCGAATTCGTCGCGGCGGTCGGGCGGCGGCGCCAGCGTGGCAAGGGCGGCCTCGCGGATGTCGGCCATCGAGCGCGGCCCGAGCAGGGTCACCGCCTGCATGAAACCGGAGACCTGCTCGGGGGCGATGGCGAAGCCATAGCGGCGCAGCAGCCGACCGAAGCTGAGGAAGGGCGCAGCGGCGCGAGGCAAGCTTGTTTCCCGCATCATTGCGTGGCGCCCCCCTCTGTCCTGCCGGACATCTCCCCCT
>NZ_RZTB01000078.1:8803-27030 GCF_003997735.1 Mesorhizobium sp. M7A.F.Ca.MR.148.00.0.0
AGCGAAAGCGGGGATGACATCCGATCTCCCCCCTTGAGGGGGAGATGCCCGGCAGGGCAGAGGGGGGCGCTCTCCCGCCAGCATTGCAAAATGACCTCCCGCGTCACGCCAGCGCCTCCTCGACAATCCGGCCAAGCTCCGGTGCGATGTAGGAGAGGTCCTCCTCGTCCTTGATCAGCACGCCGATGGCGCGGCGGAAGGCTTCCGGCCACGGGCTGCCGCCTCTCTCCAGGATGGTCGCCGCGTTGGCCCATTCGACGGCCTCGGCGATGCCGGGCGGCTTGGCCAGCGGCCGAGCGCGAATGGTCTGCACGGCTGTCGCCACGGCGCGCGCCGTTGCTTCAGCCACATTGCCGGCGCGCAGCATGATGATGGCGGCCTCGCGCTCGGCGTCGGGATAGCCGATCCAGTGGTAGACGCAGCGGCGGCGCAGCGCTTCGGCGAGCTCGCGGGTGCGGTTCGAGGTCAGGATGACGATCGGCTGTGCGGCGGCGCGGATGGTGCCGCGCTCGGGAATGCTGATCTGGAAGTCGGAGAGGAATTCCAAAAGCAGCGCTTCGAATTCGTAGTCCGAGCGGTCGATCTCGTCGACCAGCAGCACGCGCTGCTCGGGCGCCTTCAGCACCTGCAGCAGCGGTCGTGCGATCAGGAAACGGTCGTCGTAGATGTCGATCTCATGCTCGCCGGCATGGCGGATGGCAAGCAGTTGGCGCTGGTAGTTCCATTCGTAGAGCGCGTGCGCGGCGTCGATGCCTTCATAACATTGCAGCCGCACCAGATCGCGGCCGAGCAGCTCGGCGATCGCTTTGGCCGCTTCCGTCTTGCCGACGCCCGGCGCGCCTTCGAGCAGCAGCGGCTTGCCCAGCCGGATTGCCAGGAAGATGGCGGTCGAAAGGCTTTCATCGGCCAGATAGCGCGAGGCGGCCAGATGCTGCGCCACCGCCTCCGGCGAGGTCGCTGATGTCTCGGCGCTTGTCCCGGTCATTTCGGCCCTCAGTTCGCCGCTTGCGCCTTCAGCGCGCGCAGGATGCGCTCCGGCGTGATCGGCAGCGTGTCGATGCGCACGCCGACGGCGTCGAAGACGGCATTGGCGACCGCCGGGATCTGTGGGTTGGCGCACATTTCGCCCGGCCCTTTGGCGCCGTATGGTCCGTCCGCCGATGGCCGCTCCAGCACGATGATCTCGGTCTCGGCGAGGTCGCCGGGACCCGGCATCAGATACTGGTTGAAGTCGGTGCCGCCATGATCGCGGTTGGGATAATAGGGCTCGGTCGTCTCGTAGAGCGCATGGCTGATGCCCATCCACGAACCGCCGACCAGCTGCTGTTCGACCATCTTTGGGTTCAGCGCGCGGCCGATCTCGAAGACGTTCTTCACCGTCAGCACGGTAACCTCGCCGGTCTCGTCGTCGACCTCGACCTCGGCCACCGTGCAGGCATGGGCATAACAGGTCGACGGCTTCATCGCGCCGGTTTCTTTCTCGGGATAGGAGCGCGGGATCAGGAACATGCCGCGACCGGAGATCGAGCGGCCTCGCTTGAAATGCGCCGACAGCGCGACATCGAAGATCGAGATCGATTTTTGCGGCGCACCTTTGACCAGTATATTGCCCTGGCCATCGGTCTCGAGGTCGGAGGCGTTGACCTCCAGCTCCTCGGCCGCCACTTCCAGCATCACCTGGCGGGCTTCCCTTGCCGCCTGGATGACGGCGTTGCCGGCGCGGTGGGTGCCGCGCGAGGCGAACGTGCCCATGCAGTGCGGGCCGGTGTCGGTGTCGGCGGTGTCGACGACGACACGGTCGGTCGGCACGCCGATCGTCTCCGCGCAGATCTGCGCCATGATCTGCTTCATGCCCTGGCCGAGATCGACCGATGACAGCGTCACCATGAAATTGCCTGTCGGCGTCGAATGCACCAGCGCCTGCGTCGGGTCGCCGCCGAGGTTCATGCCTGTGGGATAGTTGATCGCGGCAACGCCGCGTCCGCGCCTGATCGCCATCTCAAGCTCCCTTCACGTAGGACGACATCGCCATGTACTTTTCCGCCACCGGCCAGTTGGCGGCGCGCGAGGCTTCCTGCATGCACTCGATCAGCGCCGCGCCCTCGGTCGGCTGGCGGTGCGCCTTCATGTCGCCGTCGCGATAGGCGTTGATGAAGCGGAATTCGAGCGGGTCCATGCCGATCAGCCGCGCCAGCTTGTCCATCTGCACCTCCAGCGCGAAGTCGCCGATGGTGACGCCGAAGCCGCGCATGGCGGAGGAGGGCGTGCGGTTGGTGTAGACGCAGTAGGTGTCGATCCAGACGTTCGGGATAGTGTAGGGGCCGGGATAGTGCCCCGCGCCCTTCTGCGCGCCATAGGGCGAGTGGCGCGAATAGGCGCCGGCATCGGTGTAGCCAGTGACCTTGCGCGCGACGATGCGGCCGTCCTTCATGACGCCGTCCTTGATGACGACCTTTTCAGCGGCGCGTGGCGACGAGATCTGCATCTCCTCCTCGCGGCTGTAGATAAAACAGACTGGTCGTCCTGTTAATTTTGCGCCGAGGATGGCGATCGGCTCGACGATGACGTCGACCTTGCCGCCAAAACCGCCGCCGACGGTGCCGCCGACGAAATGCAGTTTGCTGCCCGGCATCTGCAGGATGATCGAGGTGTTGTCGAGCGTGAAGAACATCGCCTGCGTGTTGGTGTAGCAGGTGAAGCGGTCATTGCCCTCGGGTGCCACCACGCAGCCGGTGGTCTCGGTCGGCGCGTGCTCGATCGGCGAGGACTGGTAGCTCTCCTCCAATATGTGGTCGGCGCCGGCGAAGCCCGCCTCGACGTCGCCGAAGCGCACCTTGCGGCACTCGCCGCTGTCGTAGAGATAATAATTCTGGCCGTGATATTCGTTGACCAGCGGCGCGCCAGGCTTCAGCGCCTCTTCCATATCGAAGACGGCCGGCAGCACCTCATAGTCGACCTTGACCTTGGCTGCGGCCTCTTGCGCGGCACGCTCGGTTTCGGCCAGCACCGCCACCACGGCCTCGCCCTTCCAGCGCACCTTGCCGTCGGCAAGCACCGTCTCGTCCTCCGGCCCGACCTGGATCAGGATCAGGATGGTGTAGACATTGTGCGGCACGTCCTTGGCCGTCAGAATTTTCACCACACCCGGATGCTTTTCCGCCTCCGACGTGTCGATCGAGCGGATGCGGGCATGGTGATGCGGGCTGCGTACCATCTTCAGGTGCAGCATGCCGGGGAAATTGCGGTCGGCGAAAAAGGCGGTCTTGCCGGTGACATGGCCGGGTGAATCGGAGCGCGGCCGAGGTTGGCCGATCTCGTGCAGATCATCTTTGCGGACATCGGCGAAGTAGTTCTTGCGCAGTTCCATTCTTTTGGACCCCTCAGGCCGCGTTCTGCGAATTGTCGCGGGCGGCAGTCAGCACCGCCTTGATGATCGGTTCGTAGCCGGTGCAACGGCAGATGTTGCCCGATAGCGCCTCGACCACCTCGTCGCGGCTGGGGTTGGGCGTGTGGTCGAGCAGCACCTTGGCCGCCATGATCATGCCCGGCGTGCAGAAGCCGCATTGCGTGGCGAAGGTGTCGAGGAAGGCGCGCTGCAGCGGGTGCAGCACGCCGCTTTCCGAAAGCCCTGAAGTCGTGCTGATGGCCGCCCCATTGCAGGTCTCGGCAAGCGTCAGGCAGGAGAGCCTGAGTTCACCGTCGATGATGACCGAACAGGCGCCGCAGGTGCCTTGATGGCAGCCGCCTTTCGGCGAGGTGTCGCCGATCTTGTCGCGCAGAGCGTGGAGCAGCGTCGTGCCGCTGTCGATGAATTCGGCCTTTTCCGAGCCATTGAGCGTGAATTGAACCGGAACCTTTGCCATGTTTTCCTCCCAGCGCGCCTGCCCGAACCAGCGGACAGACGCGCGCCCCGAACGAAATATTATGCGAGCAGTAACCGGCCGAGATGAACCGGCAGGACTTCGGCGCGATACCAGGCGCTGGCGATCGGGTCGGTGATCGGCGAGATGCCATCGCCGGCCGCGGCCAAGGCCGGCGCGATGCCGTCAGCGGTCAGCGTTCGGCCGATCAGCGCTTTTTCCGCCGCCCTGGCGCGCATTGGCCGATCCGCCATGCAGCCGAGCGCGATCCGCGCCGAGGTCACGGTGCCATCCGACGACAGTTCCAGAACAGCGGCTATGCTGAGCACAGAGACGCCCTTGGGCTTGACCCTCGACACTTTCAGGAAGCGGAAACTGTCGGTCTTCGGAAACGTGAAGCTTACGGAAGTGACGACGGCGCGGCTGCCGTCCCGATTGGCCAGAAAAGTCTCGATCGGCGTTTGCCCGTCATCGGTGCCGACCGTCGCATCGAGCGCCAGCAGGGCAACGGCGAAATCGCCATAGGGGGCCGGGGCAAAAAGATTGCCGCCGATGGTCGCCATGTTGCGGATGGCCGGGCCGCCGACGGCGCGGGCGGCCTTGGCGAGCGTGCCGAGCTCCGGATGACTGGCGATCGCCGCCATCGTCACCGAAGCGCCGATGCGGACTTTGCCGCCGGCAACAGCGATGGTGGACAAAGACGGCTCGGTCGACCTGACAAGGCCGGAAACCGAAACATCGCCTTCATTGGCCGCGCGGACGACCAGCGTGCCGCCGCCGAGATAGCGTGTGCCATGGGCTTTCAGTGCCGCGTTCGCGTCTTTCACCGTTGCAAAGGTCTGCAGTGCCAGCGCCATGGTTTGGCTCCTGTCAGCTCTGGCCGGCGAAATGGCTTTTCAGGGCGTTGAAGCCGCCCTGAAAGACATTCGCGCCCATGCCCTCGGCCAGCTTGCCTGCCTCCTCGGGCGCGGCATCGAAGCTGGCGGTCCATTCGGCGTAGGTGCGGTCGCCATCGGTCACACGCCGCAGCTGCAGGGTCGCCTTGTGATTGGTCAGCGGTTGCGGCGTCTCGAGGATGGAGTAGCTGACCAGGAAATTCTGATCGGAGAAGTCGAGCAGCTTTTCGCGCAGGCGGGCGCCGCTGGCGAGCTGGAAATTGCGCACGCAGCCGATCGTGGTGGCGTCCTTGCCGTCTTCAATGTGGCTCTCCACCATGCGCGGATGCCAGCCCGGCAGGCCGTTGAAGTCGCGTATGCGCGCCCAGACCTTTTCGACCGGCGCGTCGATGACGCTGGATATGGTGACTTTGGCCATTCAAATGTTCCCTTGCAAAAGCGATCCGGTGCAAGGGTAGGGCGGCCATTTCAGCGACGCTTATCAATGCGTCTTGAGCGTGTATCAAGGAGTCTGAAAAACAGTCGACCTTGACTGAACGAGGACAGGCTCAGGCAATCGCCCGCGCGGCCTCGCGGTAGAGCGTCGGCGGCACACCGACATGGTCGCGGAAAAAACGCGAGAAATTGCCCTGCGTGGTGAAACCGAGATTGCAGGCGACCGAGATCAGCGGCTCCCGCGACCATTGCAGCTGCCGCACCGCTTCCTCCATGCGCAGCGTGTTCCAGTAGACATTGGGCGTCAGATTGGTCTGTTCCTTGAACAAAGCGAAGAAATGCGGTCGCGACAGGCCGACGCTGCGCGCCACGTCGTCGAAGCAGATGCGCTCGCAGACATTGGCCTTCATCAGCTGGATTGCCTTGCGGACACGGAAATCCTGCATGGTGTTGATGCGGACACGGGCCTCCTGCGGCGCCGAGGCGTCGGCGGCGTCGAGCACGCTATCGATGAAACGCTCGATCTCGTAGTTGGCGATATCGTCGACGCTCTCATTGTCGCTGAGGTGGTCGAGCAGATTGGCGGCGGCCTGATGCAGCCACGGTTCCAGCGTGATCGCGGCTTGTGAAAACAGCGGTGCCGACGAAGGCAGGTCGCGGCGGCGCCGCGCCCAGTCGGGATCGATGTAGAAGGCGAGAAACAGACCGGGCGTCCCGTTTTGCGACAGAACATGGCTGTGCGGCTGGAAGGAGTTGATGCCGGCGGCCGTTCCAGGTCCAAGCCGGACGGTCTCGCGGCCGATGGTCATTTCGCCGGCCGTACCTTCCAGCCAGATGATCAGATGGGCCTCGACATGGGCATGGGTGACGAAGTCGCTTGCGACATTCAGGATAGATACATGTCCGAACCGGCCCCAGTAGAGCCTGATCGCTTCCGTCATGGGTATATCCTCCCGCAGACGACTGGCCTCCCTTCGTCTGCAACAGGGATTGTGCGGCTGAGTTCGGGGCCGCGTCAAGACGCGCGGGGGCGGCGAGGGCGAATGACGGCCGATGCGGCCGGATTTTCAGACTGAGCGATAGGTTTCCTCTCCTCCCACAAGGGAAGAACGCCCCTCAAACCGAAGCCGTCATGCCGCCATCGACATACAGTGTATGGCCGTTGACGAAAGACGATGCGTCGGACGCAAGGAACACGGCGGCGCCGATCAGCTCGTCGACAGCGCCCCAGCGTCCGGCGGGCGTGCGCTTTTCCAGCCAGGCGGAGAATTCCGGATTGTCGACCAGCGCCTGGTTCATCTCGGTGCGGAAATAGCCGGGCGCGATCGCATTGATCTGCAGGCCGTATCTCGCCCAGTCGGCGCACATACCCCTTGTCAGGTTGCGGATCGCGCCCTTGGTCGCGGTGTATGGTGCGATGTTCGGCCTTGCCAGTTCGCTCTGCACCGAGCCGATGTTGATGATCTTGCCCTTGCCGCGCGGAATCATGTGGCGGGCGACCGCCTTGCCGACATGGAAGGCGCCCGACACATTGGTCTTGAACAGGCGCTCCCATTGCTCCTCGGGAAAGTCCTCGAGCGGGGCGCGGAACTGCACGCCGGCATTGTTGATGAGGATGTCGATGGCGCCGATCTCGGCCTCGATGCGGGCAATGTCCTCGTTGACCGCCTGAAAATCGGTGACGTCGAAGGTCGAGGCATGCGCCTTGAAGCCGGCATTGCGCAGCTTTTCGACGGCGCTGTCGATCCTGGCAGCGTCGCGGCCGTTCAGCACCACGCTTGCCCCATGTTCAGCCATACCCCGAGCCAGCGCGAAGCCGATGCCCTGGCCGGAGCCAGTCACCAGCGCCAGCCGCCCCTCGAGGCTGAACAGGGAGTTGGCCATCAAACCGTCTTTTGTTTGACCATGATCTCCGGATAAACGGTTCCGTTTGTCCGAGAAAACCGGTTTCCACTTTTCGGGATCATGGTTCTAGTCACTGCGGCGGAAATTGCGGATGCGGTCGAACAGCACCGCCAGCAGGATGGCGCCGCCGATGAACACGCCTTGCCAGAAGGCATTGATGCCGAGCAGGCCGAGACTGTTGCGGATCACTTCGATCAGGGCCGCACCGACGATGGCGCCAAAGGCGGTGCCGACGCCGCCAGCCAGATTGGCGCCGCCGATGACGGTTGCGGCGATTACCTGCAGCTCCATGCCGGTGCCAAGATTGGTGGTGACGGCGCCCAGCCAGCCGGTCTGGATGATGCCGGCAATGCCGGCCGACAGCGCCGAGATCATGTAGACGGCAACCTTGATCTGGCGCACCGGAACGCCGGTCAGCGTTGCCGCGTGCTCGTTGCCGCCAATGGCAAAGATGTGGCGGCCGAACTTCGTCCAGCGCAGGATAAAGCCGGTGATCAGCGCCAGAAGGATCATGTAAAGCACCGGATTGGCGATGCCGAACACCCAGGCGCCGCCGCCCAATGACAGAAGCTTGGCGTGGTCCGGCCCGAACTGGAAGACGACGGTGTTGTTGGAGGCGACCATGGCGAGGCTGCGGGCGATCGACAACATGCCGAGCGTCACCACAAAGGGTGGAAAGCCGAGATAGGCGATCAGCACGCCGTTAAAGGCGCCAATGGCGAGCGCGGTGGCAATGGAGGCCAGGATGCCGACCTCGATCGAGTAGCCGGCATGCATGGTGACGGCCAGCACCATTGACGACAGGCATAGTACCGAGCCAACCGACAGGTCGATGCCGCCGGTGATGATGACGAAGGTCATGCCGAGCGCGATGATGGCGACGAAGGTGATGTTGCGGGTGATGTTGTAGAGGTTCTTCGAGGTGGCGAAGGCGTCGGTGGCAAACGATAGGAACACGCAGGCAAGGATGACCGCGATCACCACCCAGAAGGTCTGGCTGGCAAACACTCTCGCGGCCAAGGATTGCTGCTTGTGTTCGATCGGCTGGTCAATTGTCAGTGCCATCGTCGACCTTCATATGCTGTGCGTGGTGAAATTCGCTGAAATCAAACCTGTTCGATGGCGCCGGTGATCAGCCCGGTGACTTCCTCGGGCGAGCTCGACGCAATCGTCTTGTCGGCGACCTTGCGGCCGCGCCGCATGACGATGACGCGGTCGGCGACGGTGAAGACGTCAGGCATTCGGTGGCTGATCAGCACGACGGCGATGCCCTGATCGCGCAAATGACGGATCAGGTTCAGCACTTCGGCGACCTGGCGCACTGAGATCGCCGCCGTCGGTTCGTCCATCAGCACGATCTTGGCCTGCGACAGCATGGTGCGGGCGATGGCCACCGCCTGGCGCTGGCCACCCGACATCTGCTTGACGAGATCGCGCGGACGGGTTTCGGACTTCAATTCGGCGAAGAGCTGGCCGGCGCGCTTGTACATCGAGGCATAGTCGAGGATGCGGAACGGCCCCACGCCGCGCCGCAGCTCGCGGCCGAGATAGACGTTGGCGGCGGCGGTCAGATTGTTGCAGAGCGCAAGGTCCTGGTGGACGATCTCGATGCCGTGCTGGCGGGCTTCCGCCGGCTTGTGCAGGATCAATTCCTTGCCGTCCATGTGCATGGTGCCATGGCTCGGGCGGAAATTGCCGGCGATCATCTTGACCAGCGTCGACTTGCCGGCGCCGTTGTCGCCCATGAGGCCGACCACCTGTCCGGGCTCGATCGACAGCGAAACGTCGTTGACAGCCTGGATGGCGCCGAAATGCCTTGAGATGTTGGTGAGTTCGAGAACCGCCACCAGCCTTTGCCTCCCCGTGATTTGCGACCTGCCGCTGTTCCCGGCGTGGACGCCGACGCTGCTTAGGCCTCGCTCTCCCCGGCTCCTCCCGAAGACGGCGTTAGCGTTCTTTTACGCAAAAGCCGGCGCACGTCAATCAATTGTCGGACGAATTGGGCCAGGACTATTTTAAAAATCCGTTTTGTAGGACAAATAGCATTGACGTTGGCGCCAAGCCGATATTAGCTAAGCGTCGGAGGAGATTATGCCGATCCCCGCTGGCGGTTCGCCGGCCGGAATCGGCGGAGGTTTGACGGCCCAGCATCCGGCGACACCTGTGTGTGAGCTGATCTGAAGCCGAATCTGGAAATGCTTATCGATCTGTCCTGGCGACACGAGCGCTCGAAACGACCCTCGGTCATCACGCATCCGGTCGATCTGTATGGCGGGCACGCCGTGTCCGTTTGTTTCAAGGGAGGACTGACATGAGGAAGACACTTTTGCTCGCCGCCGTCGCCGCCATGGCGTTGGGTGCCGGGCCGGCTTTGGCCAAGAAACAGCTCGTCATTGTCGTGAAAGGTCTCGACAATCCGTTCTTCGAGGCCATCCACCAGGGCTGCGAGAAATGGAACAAGGAAAACGCCAGCTCGGAATATGAATGCTTCTACACCGGTCCGGCGTCGACTTCGGACGAGGCCGGCGAGGCGCAGATCGTCCAGGACATGCTGAGCAAAGCCGACACGGTGGCGATGGCCATCTCGCCGTCCAACGCGCCGCTGATCGCGCAGACGATCAAGAGCGCCAATCCGACGATCCCGATCATGACGGTCGATGCCGATCTCAGCAAGGAAGACGCAGGTCTTCGCAAGACCTATCTCGGTACCGACAATTACCTGATGGGCAAGAAGATCGGCGAGTACATCAAGAAGGGCAAGCCGAATGGTGGCACGATCTGCACCATCGAAGGCAACCCGGCGGCCGACAACATCCTGCGCCGTGCGCAAGGCATGCGTGACGCACTGTCGGGCAAGGAAGGCCTTGCCGCACTTGCGGGTGAAGGTGGCTGGACCGAAGTTCCCGGCTGCCCGGTGTTCACCAATGACGACGGCGCCAAGGGCGTGCAGGCGATGACCGACATCCTCGCCGCCAACCCCAAGCTGGACGCCTTCGGCATCATGGGCGGCTGGCCGCTGTTCGGGGCGCCGCAGCCCTATCGCGATCTGTTCGGACCGCTCAAGGACCGGATCGCCAGCAACGACTTCGTCATCGGCGCCGCCGACACGATCGGCGACGAAGTGGCGATCGCTCGTGACGGCCTCGTGACGGCTCTGGTCGGCCAGCGGCCGTTCGAAATGGGCTACAAGGCACCGTCGGTGATGATCGACCTGATCGAAGGCAAGGCAGTCGCCGATCCGGTGTTCACCGGCCTCGACGAGTGCACCAAGGATACGGTCGACACCTGCATCCAGAAGTAGGTTCTCGATTTCGGGGCGCCCGGTTGCGGGCGCCCCGTCATTCCTGAACGGAAGCGATAATTCCCGAACGGACGCAATGGTTGGGGCAACCGGCTCCGGCTTTGCCGTGCCCGTGATCTGGATTTTTCGGCAACGAGATCGGTGCCCGTGCGGTTCGGCTCAATCCGGACGACAGACGGTCGACGCATTGGAACGTGGATGCCGGACGAGAAGTCAAGCAAGCGAACCGACCGGGCCAAGGCACAAGCCAGCCACGGCCCGGCTGTGATGCGCAAGGCCGGTGCCGCGCATTTTGCGGGAGCGAGCGTCCATGTCTCGCTGGCCGGCGAGATTGGCCTGCGGATCGTGCGTGGCGACTATCCGCCCGGCACCATCCTGCCCAACGAGTCCAGATGGGCCGAGATCTTCAATGTCAGCCGTTCGGCGGTGCGCGAAGCCATCAAGATGCTGATGGCGAAAAGCCTGCTGGCCTCACGCCCCAAGATCGGCAGCTGGGTCGAGCCGAAGGAGCGCTGGAACCTGCTCGATCGCGACGTGCTGGCGTGGTACGCGACGGCGCCCGACCGCGAGGCGTTCCTGCGAACCGTGCAGGAGTTTCGTCATATCATCGAACCGGAAGCGTCGGCCTTTGCCGCCATACGGCGCAGCGACGAGCAAATGGCGGAAATCAGCCAGGCCTGCCGCGAGATGGGCGAGGCCTTGAGCCTGCAGGAGCGTATCCGCGCCGATACGCGCTTTCATCTGGCCATCCTGCGCGCCTCCGGCAACGACCTCCTGGTGCCGCTCGGCGTGCTGATCGAGTCGGCCCTCGACCATCTCTTCGCATTCACGACGCAGCAGGTCGCCGATCAGCGCCAGGCGCAGAAGCTGCATGAGGCGATCGAAAAAAACATCCGCCTGCAGCGCCCAGCCGCCGCGCGCAACGCCGTGCACAAGCTGCTTGCAGATACCGACGATGGGATAGGGCGGTGGAGGCGGTGACCGGTGCCAGGGTTGGGCAATCGGTCAAATGGTCTGCTTCTTCCCATCCTTCATCGGCATCAGGTCGACACCGTTCACCCCAGCGATATGCGTCGCCAGCATCGGCACGAATTGCTCGGCCGGCCCGGTTGCATGGGCACCGGCGAAGGAGTTCTTGGTGGCGTTGCCGAGCGGATTGGCAATACCGGCCGCACCCGCCATCGATTCCAGATAGGTCAGGTCCTTGAAGGCATTGGCGATGGTGAATTTGTGCGCGTCGCGGTCACCTTCCAGCGTCCAGCGCATGAAAGTCTGGTAGAAGCCGCAATCCATGCGGCCATTGCGAATGACGCTGTCGAAGCGCGGCGGCGAGATGCCGACCTTCTCAGCCAGCGCCAGCGCCTCGGAATAGATCGCGGCGTAGCCGAGCGAGATGAAATTGTTGAGCAGCTTCATGCGATGGCCGTCGCCGGTGTCGCCGATATGGACGATGCGGCCGGCCCAGGTTTCGATCACCGGCTTCACCCTGGCAAAGAGGGCGTCCGGCGCGCCGACCATGGCGTCGAGCGTGCCTTCCCAGGCTTCCTTCGGCGTGCGGCTGAGCGGCGCGTCGACAAAATCGATGTCGAGCGCCTTGAGTTCCTCTGCCAGCGCCACCGTCGAGACCGGATCGGAGGTCGAGCAGTCGACGACGACCGAGCCCTTTTTCAAGCCCTCCTTGAGGCCGCCGGGGCCGCGAATGATGGCTTCGACCTCGCGCGAACCGGTGACGCAGATGAAGACGATATCAGATACCGCCGCCACATCGCGCGAGGTCGATGCTTCCGTGGCGCCGCGGCCAAGCAGGTCTTCCGCCGGTTTGCGGTTCTTGCGGCCGAGGAAGGTCAGGCTGTAGCCCTTGTCGACGATGTTCTTGGCGATCCCGTGGCCCATAAGGCCGAGCCCGATGAAGCCGATCTTTTCGCTCGCGGCAGTCGTGTTCATGTCTTCAAGTCCTGTTGCAATGATTGATGTCAGGCGCTGCCGTTTTGCAGGCGAGGGTGGTTGCGGATGGCGATATTGTCTGACAATACACATAAATTCCTGAGGATGTGGAGAGCAAAATGACGAAGCGGATCATGTTCACCGGCGGCAGCGGCAAGGCCGGACGCCATGTCGTCCAATATCTGGTCGAGCAAGGCTGCCAGGTGCTCAACATCGACACCAAGCCGCTCGACAATCCCAAGGTGCGCACGCTGATTACCGACATCACCGACAGCGGGCAGGTGTTCAACGCACTGTCGAGCTATATGGGCCTGCATGAATTCGACCCCTCGCTGCGCCCGCAGCCGGTCGATGCGGTGGTGCATTTCGCCGCCATCCCGCGCATCATGATCACCACCGACAACGAGGTGTTCCGCATCAATGCGCTCGGCACCTACAATGTCGTCGAGGCGGCGGTGAAGCTCGGTATCCGCAAAATTATCATCGCCTCCAGCGAGACGACCTATGGGCTTGTGTTCGCCAACGAGCCGCGCGATCCCAAATATTTCCCGCTCGACGAGGAGTATGATGTCGATCCGATGGACAGCTATGCTTTGTCCAAGGTCGTCAACGAGAAAACGGCGCGGGCCTTTGCGCAACGCAACGGCACCGACATCTACGCCCTGCGCATCGGCAACGTCATCGAGCCGCACGAATATTCACTGTTTCCGAAATGGTTCGCCGATCCGGGTTTCCGCAAGCGCATCGCCTGGAGCTATGTCGACGCGCGCGACCTTGGCCAGATCACGCTGCGCGCCATCGAGAAGGACGGGCTCGGCTATCAGGTGTTCAACGCGGCCAATGACGACACCTCGTCCGACCTGCCGACCGCCGAACTCCTGAAGCGGTTCTACCCCGGCGTGCCGGTCAAGGCCGAGCTCGGCGAATACGAGACGCTGCTCTCCAACCGCAAGGCGCGCGACGTGCTGGGCTTCCGCCCGGAGCATGGTTGGCGCAAATACGTCAAACAGGACTGATCCGCGAAGCAATCGGGGCTGATCTGTGCACAGCGGGCGGCTTTGCGGTGCAAGCCGCTTGCCGCGCTTGACAGCCTGCTTAATACGGACTTTCTGGAACCCATGCGGGACGCGAAGCCGAACAAGCAAAAATCGTTGGGGAAAGCGGCCTCCGGGGACCGTCCGGGCGGCGTTCGCCGGGCGGACGCCGCGCGTATTCCAGGCTCCAGCGTCCACGCCTCGCTGGCCAGCGAAATCGGCCTCAGGATCGTGCGCGGCGACTATCCGCCCGGCACCATCCTGCCCAATGAAGCGAAATGGTCGGAGACCTTCAGCGTCAGCCGCTCGGCGGTGCGCGAAGCCATCAAGATGCTGATGGCCAAGAGCCTTTTGGCCTCACGCCCCAAGATCGGCAGCTGGGTCGAGCCGAAGGAACGCTGGAACCTGCTCGATCGCGATGTGCTTGCCTGGTACGCGACGTCGCCGGATCGCGAAGTGTTCCTCAAGACGGTGCAGGAATTCCGCCACATCATCGAGCCGGAAGCGACCGCGTTTGCCGCCATGCGAAGAACCGACGAGCAGATGGCCGAGATCAGCCTGGCCTGCCGGGAGATGGGAGAGGCGACGAGCCTGCAGGAGCGGACCCGCGCCGACACGCGCTTCCATCTTGCCATCCTGCGGGCTTCGGGCAACGACCTTCTGGTACCGCTCGGCGTACTGATCGAGTCCGCGTTCGATCACCTCTTTGCCTATACGACGCGGGAGATCGACGATCTCAACCACGCGCAGAAGCTGCACGAGGCGATCGAGAAGAACATCCGCTTGCAGCGCCCCGACGCCGCGCGCAATGCAGTGCGCAAACTGCTCGCCAACACAGACGGCGTCATCCGCGCCCGGTAGGACCGGCCGCCGCTAATCATCCTTGTCACGTCCGAAGGCGCTGCGCAGTTCGTCCTTGGCGTCCTCAAGCACTTTTTTGCGCGCGGCAGGCAAGTTCTTGCCGGCGCGGTTGATGTAAAAATTCAGCATCGACATGGCGGATTGGAAAGGCTCGGCCTTGCGCCTGTGGCTGTGTTCGGCGGATCGTTTCAGCGAGGCGGCGATCTTCCTGGCGTCGTCGGATTCGAAGACGTGATCCTCAAGATCCATTGCGTTGCTGTGCTCGGTCACCTCGGCCGACCATTTTTTCCTGGTGGCGGTCATCGCTGGACTCCTTTGCAGGGTGGGTTGCCGGGAAAACTCTGCACATCGGCATCGGTTCCGGCCTGGCTCTGGAGCCACGGATTTGCCCGCTGTGGCGCTGCTGCGGCCTGAGAATGCGCCGATAGTGGCGCAAACGGCAGCCGATCTCTGAGACCGCCGACAGGAAACGCCTTGACTCGAACCGACAGCATCCAGCCCGGCCCCGGCATCGACAGCTCCTATGCCTGGATGCGGCTTGCCATCTCGATGCTGCTGGCGACGATCGGCGCCGTGGGCATGTGGGCTGTCGTCGTCGTGCTGCCTGCGGTGCAGGCCGAGTTCGGCGTCGACCGCGCCGCGGCGTCCATGCCTTATACCGCGACCATGGTCGGTTTCGCCGCCGGCAACGTGCTGGTCGGCCGCGCCATCGACCGGATGGGTTACTGGATCCCGGCGCTGCTCTCTTCGATTGCGCTTTCCGCCGGCCTGCTGCTCGCGGCGCTGTCGACCTCGATCCTGCAATTCACGCTTGCCCAAGGAGTGCTGATCGGTGTCGGCACGTCGGTGATCTTCGGGCCGCTGATCGCCGATATCTCGCACTGGTTCAACCGTCGTCGCGGTGTCGCGGTCACGGCGGCGGCGGCCGGCAATTACCTTGCCGGAGCGTTGTGGCCGACCATCATGCCGACGCTGATGAAGGCGGAGGGCTGGCGCTTCACCTATGCGGCAATCGGCATCTTCTGCCTGGTGACAATGGTGCCGCTGGTGCTGATGCTGCGGCGCGGTGCCCCGGCGGCGGCCGTCGCGGGTTCACCCGGAAGCCGGTCGGTGCAGCCGATCTCGCTGTCGCCGGCGGCCTTGCAGGTGCTGCTGGTCGTCGCCGGGCTCGGCTGCTGCGTGGCGATGTCGATGCCGCAAGTGCATATCGTCGCCTATTGCATGGACCTCGGCTACGGCGTGGCGCATGGCGCCGACATGCTGTCGATCATGATGGCCGGCGGCGTCGTCAGCCGGCTGGCGTCCGGCTTCCTCGCCGACCGGATCGGCGCGGTGTGGACATTGATGATCGGCTCGGTGCTGCAGTGCCTGTCGCTGCTGTTCTATATCCCGTTCGACGGGCTTGCCTCGCTCTATGTGGTGTCGCTGGTGTTCGGCCTGTCGCAGGGCGGCATCGTGCCTTGCTACGCGATCATAGTGCGCGATTACATGCCGGCCAGGGAGGCCGGCCAGCGTATCGGTATCGTCATGATGGCGACCATCTTCGGCATGGCGATCGGCGGCTGGATGTCGGGCTGGATCTACGATTTGACCGGTTCCTACGCCGCTGCGTTCCTCAACGGCATCGCCTGGAATTTGCTGAACTTGGTGGCGATCGGGCTGCTGTTCTGGAAGGCACGGCGCAGCACAGCCGTGATGGCCTGAGCTCACCGTGCCCAATGGTCTGGGATCTGCGCGGCTTGACAACCACCCAAGGCTGCGCGACGCCGGAAGGCGAATGGGTGCGGCAACAGGCCGGTTTGGCATGACGACGGTGGCAAAGACCCCGAATATGGTTCCAAAGGCGCTTGGCTGCACAAGCCAGTCGCCAGGAGTGCGTCCTTGACCAAGCCGCGCTCGCGCCGGGGCGGCGGCCGCCCGACCATCGCGGATGTCGCGCGCAAGGCCGGCGTCGGCGCCATCACCGTGTCGCGCGCCCTGCGCGAGCCGGAGCGTGTGTCCGAAGAGCTGCGCCGCCAGATCCAGGCCGCCGTCGACGAACTGGGCTACGTGCCGGACCCGAATGCGCGGGCGCTCGCCTCGGCGCGCGCCGAGGTGTTCGGCGTGCTGGTGCCGTCGCTGACCAACAACGTCTTCGCCGAGGTGGTGCGCGGCATCTATGACAGCCTGTCGGCCAGCCCGTTCCGCATCCAGCTTGGCAACACGCACTATTCCGGCCTCGAGGAAGAGCGGCTGCTGCAGCTGTTCGGCTCGCAGCGGCCAGCCGCGCTGATCGTCGCCGGCATCGATCAGACACCGGCTTCGCGAAAGCTGCTGGAAAGTGCCGGCTGCCCTGTGGTGCAGGTCATGGAAACCGGACCCGATCCGGTCGACATGATGGTCGGCTTCTCGCATCTCGATGGCGGCAGGGCGGCGACCGAGCATCTGGTCGAGGCGGGCTATCGCCGCATCGGCTTCATCGGCGCGCGCATGGATCCGCGTTCGCAGCGGCGCCTTGCCGGCTATCGCGCGGCGATGGAGGCCGCGGGCCTGTTCGACCCGCGCCTCGTCACCACCACGCCGGTGCTGTCCAGCGTGTCGCTTGGCCGCGAGATGTTCCGCGACGCGCTGGCCAAGGTGCCGACACTCGACGGTGTCTTCTGCAACAATGACGACATCGCGCTCGGCGTCTTGTTCGAATGCCATCGCGCCTCGATCGCGGTACCGAAGACAATCGGCATCGTCGGTTTCAACGATCTCGACATGATGCAGGTGGCGTTTCCTTCAGTCACCAGCATCCGCACCCCTCGTTATGAGATCGGCCGGCGTGCCGTCGCCATGGCGCTGGCGGCGATCGCCGGCAACAGACCGGAGCAACGGATCGTCGACCTCGGTTTCGAGCTCAAGCGCCGCGAGAGCACGGCGCGTTGAAACGCACAGGAGCGACTGTGCGAATGCCGGTTTACACGCCAATTTGGTAGCGCTACCATCTCCTCCGGGCAGGTGTATGAACGATAGTTTGCGCCTGTTTATTATACATAAGTGACAACTAATACTTGTTTATTATGGATAATATGATAGTTTTCGCCCGCTGGCGGCGACAAGGGAGGAACCGGGTCGGCCACCACCGGCGACCAAGGAAGCGCATGGCGAGGCGGGAGGTGCCGGTCCATCGCGCGAAAAATTCGCATTGCGAAACGAACAATCAGAACTGCAATCGGGAGGATTATCGATGATCAAGTCACTTGTTGGTGGCATCGTTGCCGCCACTGCATTCGTCATGTTGAGCTCGTCGGCGATTGCTGCGGGCCCCGAAATCGTCAAGGGTCCAGCGGCCGAGCCGGATTGCTTCGCACCCTGGGCTGCGGATACGCAGTTCTTCAAGTTCCCCAAGAAGGACGGCCCTTACCGCATTGCGCTCGCCAACGGCTATATCGCCAACACGTGGCGTATCCAGATGGTGCAGACTGCGAAGGCCTATGCAGCCCAGAAGGACGTTGCTGCAAAGCTGAAGGAATTCAAGGTCGTCTCGACCGGAGAAGACGTGCCGGCACAGATCTCGGCGATCAATAACTTCATTGATTCCGGCTATGACGCGATCGTGGTCAACGCCCAGAACCCGACCGCTTTCGGGCCGGTGATCAAGCGCGCCAAGGAAGCCGGTGTCATTCTGGTTGCCTTCGACAACATTCTCGACACCAAGGACGCCATCAACGTCAACGTCGACCAGAAGGGTCTTGGCGAGCTGTGGGGCAAATGGTTGGTCACGCATGTGCCGAATGGCGGCAAGGTGCTCGAAGTGCGCGGCGTTGCCGGGACATCGGTCGACACCGACCGCCACAACGGCATCCATGAGGCTCTCGACGCGTCCGGGAAGAAGTGGGAGGTCACCGAGGTGGTCGGCAAATGGGATGACGGCGTGGCGCAAAAGGCCTCGGCCGACGCCATCGCAACCAACGGCCCCTTCGACGGCGTGACCGGACAGGGTGGCGACACCGGCATCGTGCAGGCG
>NZ_RZTB01000790.1:0-211 GCF_003997735.1 Mesorhizobium sp. M7A.F.Ca.MR.148.00.0.0
CATATTGCCCGACCAGCGGCGGCAACACGATGCGCATCGCCTGCGGCAGCACCACCTGGCGCATACGCTGCCAGCGCGACAGGCCGGACGCAAGAGCTGCCTCGACCTGGCCGGTCGGTACCGAACGGATGCCGGCGACGACGATCTCGCAGATGAAGCAGGCGGCCAGATTGGTCAGCGCGATGATGCCGGCAGTGAAGGCATCGAGTTC
>NZ_RZTB01000791.1:0-210 GCF_003997735.1 Mesorhizobium sp. M7A.F.Ca.MR.148.00.0.0
GCGGGCCTGCTCGACGCCGAACGGGTCAGTCTTGTCCTGCGGCCGCAACCGATCGCCGACGATCTTCTGCATCGGCTCCTGCACATAGAAATCATAGAAGCGGTCGACTTGGCGAACGGCCAGCGCCAGGTCGATGTCGGCGGGAACGAGGTCAACCGGCCCCGGATAATGCGCGGCCAGATATTCGACAACAATGGTCGATTCCAGCAC
>NZ_RZTB01000792.1:0-209 GCF_003997735.1 Mesorhizobium sp. M7A.F.Ca.MR.148.00.0.0
GCGGTTTGGCCAGGAGAAATGCTCGCTGACTCACAGCGTGGCCGGCCGCATTCTGCCCTAGACCCCAAAGTACGTGCCCTGTCATGCAGCCTGCGCCGACGGGAGCTCGGCACGCGAATTGCGTGGTTGGCGGCCAAGCCCCGAGGTCAACAAAGACTTTCAGAAAGCGGGGGTGAGTTTGCCGCGATGAATTATGACCTTCTCGCGAC
>NZ_RZTB01000793.1:0-209 GCF_003997735.1 Mesorhizobium sp. M7A.F.Ca.MR.148.00.0.0
CCGATGACGCAGTGCGAACCCAGGGTCA
Source organism: Mesorhizobium sp. M7A.F.Ca.MR.148.00.0.0 (assembly GCF_003997735.1). Classification (NCBI taxonomy): domain Bacteria; kingdom Pseudomonadati; phylum Pseudomonadota; class Alphaproteobacteria; order Hyphomicrobiales; family Phyllobacteriaceae; genus Mesorhizobium; species Mesorhizobium sp. M7A.F.Ca.MR.148.00.0.0. The sequence goes on from NZ_RZTB01000793.1 coordinate 29, forward strand.
CTTGCGCGCCGATTCGCGCACCAGCATCGATCACCACAAACGGCCCGATGCTGGCGGTTGGATCAACCACCGCGTCCGCAGCAATCACTGCTGAAGGGTGGATACCCGCAGACGCTTTTGGCTTGGGATCGAACAAATGCGAGAGGCGCGCATAGGCCAGATAAGGATCCGGCACCACCAG
>NZ_RZTB01000794.1:0-208 GCF_003997735.1 Mesorhizobium sp. M7A.F.Ca.MR.148.00.0.0
ATCCACCTTCTCCCACAAGGGGAGAAGGGAAGAGGGTGTCTCGATCACCTTTTGTTCCGATTTTCCTTGGCGTTCGCGCTCCGTCGCGCTACCTCTGGCGGGTGACAGAGCAGCCGCGCCTTGCCGAACAGAATGCCGCCGTGGCCCTGCCCGAACCATTCCTCAGATGGTTTGGCGAGAAAGGCTGGTCGCCGCGCGCCCATCAGAT
>NZ_RZTB01000795.1:0-208 GCF_003997735.1 Mesorhizobium sp. M7A.F.Ca.MR.148.00.0.0
ATCCTCATCAACCTGGACAACAAGCTCGAGGTCGGCGACCTACCGGGCATGATCGCGGTCGCTCGCGATCTCGGCATGGCCGAACAGGTCATCGTCAAGGAGAATTTGTGGAACCAGGACAGGATCACCATGGTCAAGGCCGCAATGGCCGCCATCGGCGACGGCTTCGAGTTCATGCCGATCATCGCCGATGATGCGGTGCGTGATG
>NZ_RZTB01000796.1:0-207 GCF_003997735.1 Mesorhizobium sp. M7A.F.Ca.MR.148.00.0.0
GATCCCAAGCCAGAAGACCGGCCTGGCAGGCATTGTCATCCGCATGGTCAGGCGGGTGGCATCAGAGCGACGTGCGTCTACTTGGACGCACAAAGTACGCTCTGACAGTTTTGAATCTGCAATCGCAAGGGGACAAGCGATGCCGGAACATATGACCGCTGCCATTGACGATGAATTTGACCAGGATGCGCGCGATGCGGTCTATCG
>NZ_RZTB01000797.1:0-207 GCF_003997735.1 Mesorhizobium sp. M7A.F.Ca.MR.148.00.0.0
CATCGGGCGCCCGCGTCCCGGAGATCACCTCCGCCATCGCCCGCTGGCCATTGCCCGACACCCCGGCAATGCCGAGGATTTCGCCGGCACGGACGGCAAGCGATATGTCGCGCAGCGCCGTGCCCGAATGATGCGAGGTGAAGATACCATTGAGGGTCAGCACCGCAGCACCCGGCGCGGGGACCATCGGCGCCGGCGGCACGATCT
>NZ_RZTB01000798.1:0-206 GCF_003997735.1 Mesorhizobium sp. M7A.F.Ca.MR.148.00.0.0
CTTCAGTGGTGGTGGGCATGGGAACCTCCTTCGTTGGGTTGGTCGTTAACCCACTCTGCTCAAAGGCCGGTTCGGCGTCTTGAAGAAATGTTACCTGACGGAGAGCGCGGTTGGCGTCTCGCCGGCGAGGTCGCCAAACTCCCGCACCAGATGAGCCTGGTCGGCATAGCCGCAATCGGCGGCTATATCCGCCCAATCGGCTGTCG
>NZ_RZTB01000799.1:0-206 GCF_003997735.1 Mesorhizobium sp. M7A.F.Ca.MR.148.00.0.0
CGGCTTGCCCCAGCGGCACGCGCGCCAGTTCGCGCAGGGTCGCGGCCTCCTTCAACACCACGGCTTCGGGCCGCACCGTTGCCGGCAGCAGCCGGTCGAGCACGCCAAGCTGGCGAAGGATACGGGTCGCGTTGGGAGAAAGCTGAATGCCGGCGCCTGCCGCTTCCAGGCGCTGCGCCTGTTCGAACACCCGAACAGTGTAGCCG
>NZ_RZTB01000079.1:0-26658 GCF_003997735.1 Mesorhizobium sp. M7A.F.Ca.MR.148.00.0.0
TCCTCGGCGGCGTGGAAGAACAGATGCGGCGTGCCATCAATGTCCTCGAGCCTCTTGCGGTAGGCGTCCAGATAGGCCTTGCGGCCATCGTCGCCGACGCGGCCCGGCATGTAGGCGACGAAGGGCGGCAGCACGTCGAAGCCGGAATAGCGCAGCAGACCATTGTGGATCGGCCACAGCACGGTGAGGATGTCGCCATCGATGCCGTCGGGCGCGTAGGTGTCGGCCGACGTGCCCGTGGTGGCGGCCACCATGGCGAGCTTTCCCCTGAACATGCCGGTGTCGTATTTGCGGCCCGGCAGATAGGCGAAACCGCGCGCGAAGACGCGATCGGCCCAGCCCTTGAGCATTGCTGGCATTCCGAACCACCAGACCGGGAACTGGAACAGCACGAAGTCCGCCCGCTTCACCTTTTCGATCTCTGCACTGATATCGGCCGACAGTGCGCCGGCCTCGTAGGCGGCGGTCTGTTCGCGCGGCAGGCTGAAGAAGTCCGGATCGTTACGCTCGCCCGATACGTCGCCCGGCCCTGCGACAGGATTGAAGCCCATCGCATAGAGGTCGCTGACGACTACATCGTGGCCTGCGCGGGTCAAGGTTTCCACGGCCAGATCCTTCATGGCGCCGTTGAAGGATTTTGCTTCCGGGTGTGCATAGACGATGAGGACGTTCACGGGCGACTCCTAGTATGAACGCGGCAGTCCAAGCACGTGCTCGGAAAGGTATGACAGGATGAGGTTGGTCGAGATCGGCGCGACCTGATAGAGACGCGTCTCGCGGAACTTGCGCTCGACATCGTACTCTTCCGCGAAACCGAACCCGCCATAAGTCTGGATGCAGACATTGGCGGCTTCGTTCGAAGCGTCGGCCGCCAGCATCTTGGCCATGTTCGCTTCGGATCCGGGGTTCTTGCCGGCCTCGTAGAGGTTCAGCGCCTCGCGCACCATCAGTTCGGCCGCGCGCATGTTGGCGTAGGCCCTTGCGATCGGAAACTGGATGCCCTGGTTCTGGCCGATCGCCCGGCCAAACACATGCCGCTCCTTTGCGTAGGTGCTTGCCTTTTCGATGAACCATTTCGCGTCGCCGACGCATTCGGCTGATATCAGGATGCGCTCGGCGTTCATGCCCGAGAGGATGTAGCGGAATCCCTTCCCCTCTTCGCCGATCAGGTTTTCGGCGGGTACGCGCAGATCGTCGAAGAAGACCTCGGTGGTGGCATGGTTCATCATGGTGCGGATCGGCCGGATTGTGAGGCCGTTGCCGACGGCTTCGCGCATGTCGACGATGAGCACGGAGAGGCCGTCGGTCTTCTTCATGCCGTTCGTGAGCGGCGTGGTCCGCGCCAGCAGCAGCATCAGATCGGAATGCTCGGCGCGGCTGGTCCAGATCTTCTGGCCCTTGACCACTAAATGATCGCCATCCAGCCGTGCGGTTGTCTTGAGCGCGCCCGTATCCGTGCCGCTGCTCGGTTCGGTGACGCCGAATGCCTGCAGGCGCAATTCTCCCGCGGCGATCTTCGGCAGGTATCGCTGCTTCTGGGCTTCCGAGCCATGGCGAAGAAGCGTGCCCATCGTGTACATCTGGGCATGGCAGGCGCCACCATTGCAGCCGGCGCGCTGGATTTCCTCCAGCACGGCAGCGGCGGCCGAAAGCGGCAGGCCCGAGCCACCATATGCCTCCGGGATCAGGATCGAGAGCCAACCGGCCTGCGTCAACGCTGCGACGAAGTCGCCGGGATAGGCCATGTCCCTGTCGAGTGCGCGCCAGTATTCTCCGGGAAAGCGCGTGCACAGCCTGGCGACGGCATCGCGAATGTCCTGATAGGCTTCCATGAGGTTTGTCCGGGTTTTCGTCTTGCTGCGGGCCTCACTATCGCGCCTCCACGCCCTGTCAGCAATGCAGAGCGGACGTGAGCAGATATAACGGAATTCGAATGCTTATGGTGGAGGGCCGAGAAGTTGGCCGACCCAGACGGCCCGCCCGACAAGATCCTTGGCGATGTCCTCTATCGCTTGTCCGGCAAACCGCGCCAGCCGCGAGGCAGGCCGGTCCGCCGGGTAGGCAAGGATCAGGCGGCGCACGGGCACCGGATCGATCAATGGCGCGGCGGTGAGCAGCCCGGCAGTCACGTCGGCATGGATGGGAGCGAGCGGCAGGATCGTCCAGCCATGGCCGTTGCGCACCAGGTCCTTCAGCGCCGAATAGGAGTCCGCTTCGATGCCGACATCGAGCGTGATGCCGGCATCCGTGGCGCAGCGTTCGACGATGATGCGCAGCCCGTGCTTGATGCTGGGCAGCAGCAAGCGCTTGCCGGCGAGCGAGGCGAACGATACGGCGCGCACGGTTGAAAATCCCGCATCCGGCGGTCCGATCAGGAAGAGATTTTCCAGGAGCAGCGGGCGCGAGCGCAGCGAACGCGCCATGCGCGGGTCATAGAGCACCGCGACGTCCACCTCGCCGCGGTGCATCCAGTCCAGCAGATAGCCGGTGTAGGCGCTGACAAGTCTGAGCTTCGCCTTGGGATGGGCCTTGCCGAAGGCGGCCGCCAGCGGCAGCGAAATAATGTCGGCAACGGTGGGCGGCAGGCCGATGGCCACTTCGCCGGTCAGCGGCGCATCGGCGGGCGTGGCCGTGGCGCGGATCTCGTCGATCTCGGCCATCACGCGCATGGCGTGCGCCAGCACCTCCTTGCCCTGCTCGGACAGCACCATGCCGCGTCCATGGCGCAGGAAAAGGGCAAAGCCCAATTCCTCCTCCAGCATGCGCACCTGCCGGCTGAGCGCCGGCTGCGCAATGTGCAGCCGGTCGGCGGCCTTGCTGAGGCTGCCGAGTTCGGCGACGTGGATGAGGGTGCGTAGCTGCGATAACTCCATGAGCTATCGAATACCATTATATCTGATCACGAGAAAGAGACGAAGATTGCATCGGTCAAGCGCGCTAGTCTAATGCCAGTCCAATATCTCGGAGATGCAAGGTGACGGCGAGCATACAAGCAAAACCTCCGGAAGCAGCAGCGCTTGCCGCCGCTCCGACCGTGTCTGAAAGGCAGTGGCCGGATCAGGTCTATGAGGTGCTCAAGGCTGCCGGCATCAGCCACATGTCCTATGTGCCGGATGCCGGTCATACCACATTGATCCGCCTTTTCAGTGAGGATCCCGAAGTCGTCACCAATGTGCTGACGACGGAGGAGGAGGGCATCGCCATCGCAGCAGGCTCCTGGCTCGGTGGCAAGCGGAGCGTCGTGCTCATGCAATCCTCCGGTGTCGGCAATTGCATCAACATGCTGTCGCTTCCCGTGCAGGCGCGCTTCCCCTTGCTCGTCCTGGTGACGATGCGGGGCGAATGGGCCGAGTTCAACCCGTGGCAGGTGCCGATGGGGCAGGCGACGGAGGCGTCGCTGAAGGCGATCGGGCTCAGGGTGCTGCGCGCCGAAACCGGTCCCGACCTGGTGGAGACGGTGGCGCAGGCAGCCTTGATGGCCTTCGACGCCGACCAGCAGATTGCCGTGCTGATCGGGCAGCGGCTGCTCGGCAAGAAGAAGTGGTGAGCGACATGAATTTACCGACGATGGACCGCCGGGTTGCGGTGAAGAAGCTGCTTGACGCCCGCGACGGGGCCCTGGTCGTGACCGGTCTCGGCTCGCCGAGCTACGACGTGCATGCTGCCGGTGACCGCAACGACAACTATTATCTGTGGGGCGCCATGGGCGGTGCTGCGCTGATCGGCCTCGGGCTTGCCCAGGCCCAACCCGACAAGCGGGTCATGGTGATCACCGGAGATGGCGAACAGCTGATGGCGTTCGGTTCGCTGGCGACGATCTCGGTGGCGCGGCCGAAAAATCTCGACCTGATCGTGCTCGACAATCAGCATTTCGGCGAGACCGGCATGCAGTCCAGCCATACCGGCAAGGGCATTGGTTTCGACAAGGTCGCGGCCGCTTGCGGTTTTTCGAAGACCGCCGAGCTGCGTACGCTGGAGGAGGTCGACATGCTCTGTGGAGAACTTCGGCGCCCGGCCGACGGTCCGCGCCTTTTCGTGCTGAAAATCACCGCCGAGAACCTGCCGCGCTCGCTGCCGCCGCGCGACGCGGTCGAGGTCAAGAACCGCTTTCGCGCCCATCTGGGCTTTGCCACCTGTTGAGGACCGATATGGCGCTGGTCAGTTTCCAGAACACGGTCGGCGGTCGGTTGCAATCGACAGCCGATACATTCGAGAGCCATGATCCGTTCACCGGCAGGCCCTGGGCGCTGATCCCGCGTGGAGGAGCGAGCCAGGTGGACGCCGCCGTGGCGTCCGCGCAGGCAGCATTCCGGTCGAAGGAATGGGCCGGCATCACGCCGACCGCGCGGGGCAAGCTGCTCGTGCGGCTGGCCGATCTGATCGCCGAGAACGCAGATCGTATTGCCGCCATCGAGACGCGCGACAATGGCAAGCTGCTCACCGAAATGACGGCACAGCTGCGCTATATCCCGGAATGGTTCCGCTATTTCGGCGGTCTTGCCGACAAGATCGAAGGGTCGGTGCTGCCGATCGACAAGGCTGGCATGTTCGCTTTCACCCGCCACGAACCGCTGGGTGTCATTGCAGCGATCGTGCCCTGGAATTCGCCGCTTTTACTCCTGACATGGAAGCTCGCGCCGCTGCTGGCGGCAGGCAACACTGTCGTCATCAAACCGTCGGAACACGCCTCGGCCTCGACGTTGGAGTTCGTGAAACTGTTTGCGCGGGCAGGCTTCCCGCCCGGCGTGGTCAACACCGTTACCGGCATGCCGCTTGATGTCGGCGCGCCACTCGTCTCTCATCCCGACGTCGCCAAGATCGCCTTCACCGGTGGTGAGCCTGGCGGGATCGCGGTCTATCGGGCGGCTGCCGAACAGCTAAAGACCGTCACGCTGGAGCTCGGCGGCAAATCGGCCAACATCGTCTTCGACGACGCCGATATCGAGAGCGCGGTCAACGGCGCGATCTCAGGCATCTTCGCGGCCAGCGGCCAGACCTGCATCGCGGGTTCGCGGCTGCTGGTGCATCGCAAAATCCACGACCGGTTCGTGGAAGGCGTCATAACGCTGGCGGCCAGCGCTCGATTGGGCAATCCGGCGCTGCAAGAGACGCAGGTCGGGCCGATCACCACGCAAGCCCAGCGCGAGAAGGTGCTGTCCTATCTCGGCATCGCGCGCCGCGAGGGTGCGCTTTGCGTGCTGGGCGGCGGCAAGCCGGCCTCGGGTGAATTGGCCGAGGGCTGGTTCGTCGAGCCCACCATCTTCACCGGCGTGAACAACACCATGCGGATCGCGCGTGAGGAGGTGTTCGGGCCGATCCTGTCCGTCATCCCCTTTGACGACGAGGACGAGGCCTTCGCCATTGCCAATGACAGCCCCTATGGGCTGGCGGCGGGAATATGGACCAGCGACATGGGCAGGGCGCTGCGCGGCGCGGCCGCGATGGAAGCGGGGATGGTCTGGATCAATTCATACCGTGCCGTCTCCTACATGGCGCCCTTCGGCGGCTACAAGAGGAGCGGTATCGGGCGCGAAAGCGGGCAGGATGCCATCAATTCCTATCTACAGACCAAGACGGTGTGGATAGACACCGCCGGCAAGACCGCCAATCCCTTCGTTATCCGCTAGGCTAGGCTTCGGTGGGAGAATCCCCATTCCTAGCCAAGCTCGGCCCATGCTCCCTGAGACGGTGGCCGACTTACAAATGATCGAAGGATTGGACATGAGACAGGCAGGCAAGGTGGCGGTTGTCACAGGCGCGGCGCGCGGCATCGGACGCGCTTGCGCGGAACGCTTTTTGGCCGAAGGCGCGAAGCTCGTGCTCGGCGACATCGATGCCGTGGAGCTAAAGAAATGTGCCGCTGAAATCGGTACCACCGACAGCGTCCTGGCGGTCGTTACGGATGTTAGCAAGAAGGAACAGGTCGATGGGCTGATTGCAGCGGCGGTGGCGAAGTTCGGCCGTGTCGACATCATGGTCAACAATGCCGGCATCGCTCCGGTCCAGGACTTTCTCGACATCAGCGAGGCGGACTACGACAGGGTTCTCGCCGTCAATCTCAAAGGTGCGTTCATGGGCACCCAGGCCGCAGCCCGCCAGATGATCGCGCAAGGTGGAGGTGGCGTCATCATCAACATGTCGTCGATCAATTCGGGCCTCGCCAACCCACGTGTCGCCACCTACGCGATCTCCAAGGGCGGCATGAACCAGGTCACCAGCACCGCGGCCGTCGCCTTCGCCCCCCACGGCATCCGTGTGGTCGGTGTCGGGCCGGGCACCATCGCCACGGACATGGTCATGGACGGGACATTCATCGACTCGGAAGAAATGCGACGGGCGGTCCTTTCGCGGACACCTCTCGGGCGCCTCGGCACGGCAGCCGAGATCGCCTCGGTCGTGGCATTCCTGGCCAGCGACGACGCTTCCTACATCACCGGCGAGACGATCTACCCCGACGGGGGGCGCCGCGTTCTGAACTATACGGTCCCGATCAAGGAGTGAGAAGAATGGGGAGTGACGACATGGGCAATTTCGACAAGCTGCATCACATCTGCATCGTCGTGCACGATATCGACAAGGCGCAGGCCTACTATGACTCCATAGGCATCGGGCCATGGGAGTCCTATCCGCCGCTGGCCGAATACGAAGAACTGCAGGTCCCAAGCCCCGAGGGTTTCAAGGCGATGCAATACCGGATTTGCAACTTGCCGAACGTTCAGCTGCAACTGTGCGAGCCGAACGGCGATCCTTCACCGCAGCGGATTCATCTCGATAGCAAGGGTGAAGGCGTCTTCCATATCGGCTTTGAGGTTCGCGATGCGGATGCAGCCGAGGCCAAGGCGCAGGACGACGGGCTTCCCGTGCTGATGCGCGGGCGCCGGGAAAACCGCACCGGCTTCACTTATTACGACACAGCCGACAAGGCAGGCGTGATCCTGCTGACCCGGGCAACCAATCTGCCCGGCAAATGATCTTCGCGCAAAGGATTGGGAGTGGACAAGGAGACGGGGCGACTGATCAGCTGCCCCGCAATTCCTCAAGCCGGTCGACCAGGAATTTACCGCTGGTGATGATATGCATTTCCAAAAGGCCGACGGCGCGCAGCGTATCCTTGGCTTCGCACAGGTCGATGAGCTGCCAGTGGTCGCGGTCGGACTGTGCCTGGATCTCGGTGAGCGTCACCATCATGCGCGTGTAGCGTTCCAGCTGCTGGTAGATGCGCCCGACCAGTTCGATCGTCGCCTTGCGGCCGGACGGTGCGTAGAGCGCGGCGTGGAAGTTCCAGTTGAGCTGGTTCGAATACTCGCCGGTCTTGCCCTGCTCCTGGTGCTGCTTTGCACGCTCCCGGGCCAGAGCGAGGTCGGCCTCCGTCATCCTTGGAATGGCTAGGGCCAGTAGCCATGTTTCGATTCGGGCCCGCAATTCGTAGAGCTCGAGGATCTCGTCCAGGGAAATGGAGGTGACGACGGCGCCCTTGTGCGAAACCAGCGTGACGAAGCCTTCCGAATGAAGCTGATGCAGCGCCTCTCGCACCGGAATTCGGCTGACGCCGAACTCGGTGGCCAGATGCTCCTGCCGCAGCTGAAAGTTGGCCTCGTATTCGCCGATCAGGATCTTCTGCCTGATGGCATCGGCGACCTGGGTCGAGATGGTTTTCTTCTGTACGAGCATGAATCAGCCTGAGGCGGCCGCCGTGTTTGTTGACTGGCGCCGTTTTGATTGAAGAAGTGGACGCATAGCACCGTTGTCACTGCGATGCCATGTCGCCCGTTTCGCTTCAGTAGACATGTTCCTCGATAGGTTGATTGCCCGCGATCCGTTCGTAGCGGAAGGCCGACAGGTCGACAGAGCGGTACTCGCCATAGGCAATGAGATCACTGACGCCCGACCCGGTCGCCGCTGCATGCATCATGCCGTGGCCGCTGAAGCCGGTAGCCAGGACAAAGTTCGAAACCTCGGGATGCCGGCCGATGATGCCGCTGTGGTCGAAGGTGTTGTATTCGTAGAGCCCCGCCCAGGCGCGCAGCATCCGCAATTGCTCAAACCCGGGCACACGATGGGCGAGCGCCGGCCAGATCAACTCGTCGAACAGGTCGTAATCCACATCCAGGCCAAAATCGTCCGGCTCGTTCTCGCGCACCGGCGGAATACCGCACAGGAAGAGCTGGCCTTCCGGCCGCAGCCAGAAGCCGCTCGTGTCGAAGACGAAGGGGCAGTTTTCGATCCTTGCCGGCGTTTCGAAGACGAAGACGCAGCGCTTGCTTGGGATAACCGGCAGTTCGGCGCCAGCCATCCTGGCAATGCCCGCGCTCCATGGTCCGGCCGCGTTGATCACCGTGCCGGCGGCAAGCCGGTCGCCATTGTCGAGCACCACTTCGCCGACTTTTTGGGGAGACGCCATGGTCAGTCCGGTCACCGTCGCGGCAAGATAATCCACGCCCTGCGTGCGCGCCTTTCGGCGGAAGGCCTGCATCAGGCCGGGGCCGTCGAACCAGCCTTCGCTGCCAAGGCCGAGCGAGCCAAGGGCGAGATCGTCCGTGTTGAGCCACGGGAAGCGTCGTGCCAGATCGACCTGCTCGATCAGTTCGGCGTCGACGCCCATGCCGCGCTGAACGCGGTTCTTGGCACGTTGCGCGTCTGCCCGCTCGGGCGTCGCCAGCACGAGGTAACCGGGCTCATGCAGGCCGATGTCGGCCAACTCGTCGCCGATGGCAAGCCGCGTCTTTACCTGGCGCAGGAAGTCGATGCTGAACTTCGACATGGCGATGTTCGGCGCCGTGCCGAACTGCTGGCGGATGGCGCTGGTCGACAAGGAAGACGAGGAGGCCGTGTAGTAGGGGTCCCGCTCGATCACCGCAATACTGCCATCGAAATCCGGATTGGCTGACAGGAAATAGGCGATCGAGCTGCCGACAACGCCGCCGCCGACGATCACCACATCATAGTTTGTGCCCATTCCAATCGTGTTCCCTATCTCGAATGTCATACGCGGCGATGAAGGATTGGATACTTTCCTCTATCGACCCACCACTGGAATGAGACATAACCCGGTCTTCGACGCAGAAAAAGGGGTTTGACGCGAAAATAAGAATACATTATCCAATTTGTACCAGATATAACCTGCCCGACAACGTCGCGGCAGCCTTGCCGAGGATTTCCCGTGGGCCTCATCGCTCCCCGTCTCGACGTCATCAAGCCAAGCCCCAGCATGGCGGTCACCGCGCGGGCAATCGAAATGCGCTCGGCCGGCATCGACGTCATCAGCCTGAGCGCCGGCGAGCCGGATTTTCCAACGCCTCCGCACATCGTCGAGGCGGCCTACGAGGCGATGCGCAGGGGTGAAACGCGCTATACGGCGGTCGACGGCACCGCCGCGCTGAAGAAGGCGGTGGCCGGGAAATTCCGGCGCGAGAACGGCCTCGACTACAAGCCTTCGCAAATCAGCGTCGCGGGTGGCGCAAAGCAGATCATCTACAACGCCCTGCTGGCAACGCTGGCCCCCGGTGACGAGGTGGTCGTCCCCGCGCCCTATTGGGTTTCCTACACCGACATCGTCCTGCTCGGCGAAGGCAAGCCCGTGGTCGTTCCCTGCACGGAGGCGCAGGGCTTCAAACTGACACCGCAAGCCCTGCGAGCCGCGATCACCGGGCGCACCAAATGGCTGCTGCTCAACACGCCTTCCAACCCGACAGGCGCCGTCTACAGCCGCGACGAACTTGCGGGGCTGGCGGGGGTGTTGCTCGATCACCCGCATGTGCACGTTCTGACCGACGACATCTACGAGCATATCCTGTTCGATGGGCGTACCTTCCATACCATCGCCGGTGTCGAGCCGCGGCTGAAGGATCGCACGCTGACAGTGAATGGCGTGTCGAAGGCCTATGCCATGACCGGCTGGCGGATCGGCTATGCCGGCGGGCCGGAACCGCTGATCCGCGCCATGGCCACCGTGCAGAGCCAAAGCACGTCGAACCCGTCATCCATCTCGCAGGCCGCGACCATTGCCGCACTGGAAGGCCCCCAGGACTTTCTTCGCCCGCGGGCGCTCGAATTCCAAGCCCGCCGCGACCGCGCTCTGGAGCTGCTGCGCAAGATTCCCGACCTTACCTGCCAGACGCCCGAGGGCGCCTTCTATCTCTATCCCAATTGCTCGGCCCTGATCGGCCGTCGCCGCCCGGACGGCACTCCTATCGGCAGCGACGACGACTTCTCGCTTTACCTGCTTGATCAGGCGCGGGTCGCGGTGGTGCAGGGCTCAGCCTACGGTCTGTCGCCGCATTTCCGCATTTCCATAGCCACGTCGATGGACCTGATCGAAAAAGCGATCGGGCGTATCGCCGAGGCCGTCGAAGCGCTGCGCTAGTGCCGACGATGGATCTCGACTTCGTCCAGAAGCTGATCGAATTTGTCTCGCGTTCGCCCGTTGCCGAACTGGAGATCGAGCGCGATGGCGTTCGCATCCGCATGTCCAGGCAGATGGCGCCGGCGCAATCCGCGTCGCAAGCGCAATCTGCGTCGCAGTCGGGGCCAGCCACCGAGCCTGCCATCTTCACAAATCCGGCTTCGACATCTCCGCCCATCGCACGCTATTCGATCCGCGCGCCGCTGACGGGCGTGTTCTACCGCTCCGGCACCGAAGGTGAACCGCCGCTCGTTTCGGTTGGCGATGTGGTCGTGGAAGGGCAGAAGGTTGGTGTCCTCGAAGCCATGAAGACGTTCAATGTCGTGGAATCCGATCGCGCTGGGCGGATCGTCCAGATCGCGTTCGACGACCATGCCGCGGTGCAGTCCGGCGATGTGCTGTTCGTTCTCGAAGATTTGGGCTAGCGGCGATGTTCGACACCGTCCTTATCGCCAACCGCGGTGAAATCGCGCTGCGCATCCTGCGCGCCTGCCGCGATCTCGGATTGAAGACGGTGGCGGCGCACTCGGAAGCGGATGCGAGCCTTCGTCATGTTGCGCTGGCGGACAGGGCGATCTGCATCGGGCCGGCTGCCGCGACGGAGAGCTATCTCAATATCGCCGAGATCATCGCGGCCGCGCAACTCACCGGCGCGGGCGCGATCCATCCGGGCTACGGCTTCCTCTCGGAAAACGCCGCCTTCGCCGAGGCTGTCGAGAATGCCGGCCTTGCCTTCATCGGGCCGTCGGCGGCGGCGATCCGCACCATGGGCGACAAGGTCTCCGCCAAGCGCACGATGATCGCCGCCGGCGTTCCCTGCGTTGCTGGCTCCGAGGGGGCGCTGCCGCGGGACGAGCAGGCAGTGCGCGCCATTGCCGAGGCCATCGGCTATCCGGTCATCGTCAAGGCAGCGGGCGGCGGCGGCGGGCGCGGCATGCGCATCGTGCGCGAGCAGCACGCCCTGATGGAAGCCGTTTCAATGGCGGTGAAAGAGGCGAACCGGGCCTTCGGCAACCCGCAAGTCTATCTGGAGAAATTCCTCGAGCATCCGCGCCATATCGAGATCCAGATTCTGGCGGACAAGCATGGTAGGGCGGTCTGGCTCGGCGAGCGCGATTGCTCCATGCAGCGCCGCCACCAGAAGATCATCGAGGAGGCGCCGGCGCCCGGCATCGCCCGCGAGGCGATTGCCGAGATCGGCAAGCTGTGTGCCCAGGCATGCCTGACCATCGGCTATACAGGCGCGGGCACCTTCGAATTCCTCTACGAGGACGGGCGCTTCTCTTTCATCGAGATGAACACCCGCGTGCAGGTGGAGCATCCCGTCACGGAACTCGTCACCGGCATCGATATCGTGCGCGAGCAGATCCGCATCGCCCGGGGCGAACCCCTGTCGTTCAGCCAGGAAGACATCCGCATCCAGGGCCACGCCGTCGAATGCCGCATCAACGCTGAAGATCCATACAGCTTTCGCCCGCATCCGGGCCGGGTCGAGCGCTGGACGCCGCCCGGAGGTCCCGGAATCCGCGTCGAATCGCATCTCTACTCCGGCTACACCGTCCCGCCGCACTACGATTCATTGGTGGCCAAGCTGCTGGCGCATGGCGTGACGCGAGCCGAGGCGATCCGGCGCATGAGCGGCGCGCTGGGCGAGATGGAGGCTGTCGGCATCGCCACCAACGCACCGCTGCACGGCATCCTGATGGAAGAGCCCGGTTTCGCCGCCGGAGGCTTCGATATCCATCATCTCGAACGTCTCATTGAAGGCGGTCTGCTCGAAGGACGTGGCGGCGATGACGGTTGAGGAGATCGAAAGGCTGGCCGCCTGGTGCGCTAGCGCCGGCATCGGCGAGATCGAAGTGTCGGAGGCCGGGTTTTCGCTGCGCCTGCACATGCAATCCGTTGTTGCCTCGACACCCTCGGTCGAAGCCCCGAAGGCCGAAACGGTCTTCAAGGGCTTGCGCGCGCCCGGCGTCGGCGTGTTCCGTCTCGATCACCCAACGACCGGTCGTCCGATCGCCGAACCTGGCCAGACGGTTCGCAAAGGCGAGACGGTCGGCGTCCTGCAGGTCGGCCCATGCCTGAAGGCAATCGTTGCGCCGGCAGACGGTGTGCTGGGTGCGGCGCTGATCGAGGACGGAGCGGTCGTCGGCTACGGCACGCCGCTCTACGAGCTGGTGTGAAGCAAGGCGATGGTTCGAACCACTGAGGAAAGCGCCATGGCGGCCCAAGGATTGCAGGTCGATATCAATTCCGACATGGGCGAGGGTTTTGGAGCCTACAGGCTCGGCGACGATGCGGCGATCCTCGACATCGTCAGTTCAGCCAATGTGGCCTGCGGCTTTCACGCCGGCGACCCTGAAATCATGGCGGCCACGTTCTCGATGGCGCGCGACAAGGGCGTTGCCGTTGGCGCGCATCCGAGCTTCGCCGATCTGTGGGGGCTCGGACGCCGCATCATCCCGCATTCCATGGAGGAGATCGAAAGGCTGGTCGCCTACCAGATCGGCGCGGCGCAGGCGCTTTCCGCCTATGCCGGCCACCCGATCCGCTATGTGAAGGCGCATGGCGCGCTGGGCAACCTTACCCAGACCGACCGTGGCGTTGCCGAAGCGGTGACGCGCGCGGTCAAGGCCGTCGATCCCGGCCTGATCTGCCTGGCCATTGCGCTCGGCTTCCAGGACAGGATCGCGCGCGACGCGGGCCTGACGGTCAGGTCCGAAATCTTTGCCGACCGCGCCTATACGGAGGAAGGCTTTCTTGTCTCGCGCAAGCTGGAAGGCGCTGTCATCCACGACGCCGAGAAGGCGGCCGAACGGGTCGTGCGAATGGTCGAGCAAGGTGCCATCGAGACGCTTTCCGGACAGATGCTGCAGACGCCGATCGATTCGATCTGCGTCCACAGCGACACGCCGGCAGCCGTCGCCATCGCCGCGCATGTCAGGAGACGGCTGGAGGAGAGCGGCGTCAGGGTCAGAGCGTTCGCGGCCTGAGCACGGTCGCGTCCGTTTCAGAACCAGACATCGCTGAGGCGATGTCCGCGCGGATAAGGATCCGTCGGGTCGAGGCCATATTGGCCGATGCTGGTGATCCATGCCTGTCCGGCGATGGTGACCACGACAGCGTCGCGATCGCCGAGGCGCGTATTGGCGATCACGCGGGAATCGAAATGGGTCCCGATGATCGATCTGTTGCGGAACAGCTCGCCCTTGGCGATCTGCCCCTTTGCCGACATCACCGCCAGCCGCCCGGTGGTGCCGGTGCCTGTCGGTGAGCGGTCGAGCCTGCCATGCAGGCACACCGTGCCGTTGACGCTTTCCACGCGCCCGTCGACGCGCTCGATCGGACCTTCGAAAATCACGTTGGACACGTCGCGGATCTTCGGGTTCTCCGGATGCACGACCTCGAGCTGTTCGTTGACCGCCTTCTTGATGCGTTGGCCCATCAGCGACATCTGGTGGGCCTCGTCGGGTGTTATGGAAAAGCCGAGTGCGCGCGCATTGACATGGGCGAAAGTCATGCCTCCATAGGAGGTGTCGACGGTGATCGTGCCGAGCCCTTCCACCTCGACATGCGTGTCGAGGTGGAGTGCAAAAGCCGGTACATTGGTGAACTCCACCTGCTTCACCTTGCCGTTCTCGCAGAGACAGCGCACCTCGATCATGCCGGCTGGCGCTTCCATGCGCAGCAATGTCTCAGGCTCCTTCATCGGCACCATCCCCGTTTCCAGCGCCACTGTGGCGACGCAGATGGTGTTTGAGCCAGACATGGGCGGGTATTCCGTGCTTTCAATTATGACGTAGCCGAGATCCGCCGAGGGATCGCAAGGCGGCAGGATGATGTTGCCGTTGACGTAGGGCGCACCGCGCGGCTCGAACAAGAGCAGCCCACGAATGTCGTCCATATGCGCTTCGAGATACTCCTTCTTTTCGAACATGGTCTTGCCCGGAACGTCCTTGACGCCTCCGGTGATCACGTTGCCGACTTCGCCCTCGGCATGGCAGCCGACGACCGTGAATGTTTTCGTCCAGCGCATTTTTCTCCTCCTGTGATTGGTCTTGGCCCTGGCGATACCGATTCAGACCGCGTCGAGCCCTCGTTCGAGAAAACGATCGAGTTGTTCCATTTCCTGGTGCGATAGGACGATACCGTCGCGCTCCGACGTCTCGCGGGCTAGGAACCGCCTCTGCGAGGGCAGGCGCGCACCCTGGCCCAAGATCGCCTCGAACAGCGCTTCAGCACGGCCCAGCGGATTGCCGGGCCGGCCGGCGGCGAAGGCTTTCGGCGAGAAAGCGATGACCAACTCTCCATGCGACGGATAAAGCGTCGTGGTGCCAAGCAGCTCGAGCGCCTCGGGGCTGGTCAGGTCGCCGATCATGATCCCGGCGAGCAGCTCGATCATCGTCGCGATGGCGGAGCCCTTGTGCCCGCCGAAGGGAAGCATGGCGCCTGACAGAGCAGCTTCGGGGTCCGTCGTTGGCCTGCCGTCAGAATCCATGGCCCAGCCTTCCGGCAGCTTCTTGCCTGCCCGGCGGTGGAGCTCGATCTCGCCGCGCGCGGCAACCGAGGTCGCGAAGTCGAAAACGTAGGGAGGCTGCTCTTCTCGCGGCCAGCCAAAGGCAAAAGGATTGGTGCCCAGCAACGGTCCGTTGCCACCGGTCGGAGCGACGGTGGCATAGCTCGGGCACATGGCCAGGCCGGCCAGGCCTGCCTGTGTCAAAGCTTCGACCTCCACCCAAAGGGCGGAAAAATGCACCGCATCGTTGATCGCGAGTGCGGCAATGCCGCACGACCGTGCCCGCTCGATCAGCACCGGCAGACCCAGTTCGAAGGCTGGGTTGGCGAAACCATGCTTCGCATCCACTTTGACGAGGGCGGGAGCGTCTTGCGGCAACAACTCGGGCAGCGCGTCCGGTTTTACCTTCCCGACCTTGATTGTCCGTAGGGCGCCCTCGATCCGGTAGATGCCATGCGACTTGCAGGCATCGCGTTCCGCCGCGACGATGACCCTTGTAATGGCGCTGGCCTGAATGGGGTTCAGTCCGGCCTTGCGGAAAATTGCATCGACGCGCTCATGCAGGGCATCGATGGTGATCGTGGTGTTGGTCATTTCTGGCCTTCGGGTTTGGCTGCGCGCTAACGCTGCCTTTAAAAATCCAGACCACCGGCAAAGGCTTTTAGATCCTGTGCAAGCAAAGCGGGCTGCTCGAGGGCTGCGAAATGACCACCGCGCGGCATCGCTGTCCACTGGCGGATGTCCTTGAAGACGCGCTCGACCCAACTCCTTGGCGGCATCGGCAATTCCTTGGGAAACAAAGCCACGGCAAGCGGGACGTTGATCGCCGTGCCGGGCGCGAATGCAAGCGGACGGGCGCGCGTTTCCCAATAGAGCCGCATCGACGAAGCGACGGTCCGGGTGAACCAGTAGAGCGAGATGTTGGCGAGCATGTCGTCGCGCGAAAAAGCGGCGTTGGCCAGATCGCCATCGCAATCGCTCCAGTCGCGGAATTTTTCGATCATCCAGGCCGCCAGTCCGACCGGCGAATCCGTCAGCCCGTAGGCAAGCGTTTGCGGGCGCGTCGCTTGAATATGAGCATAGGCGCCATGAAGATCCGCCCATCCGGCTTTCCGTTCCAGGAAGGCGCGTTCTTCCAAGCTCAGGTCGCCATCCGGGCCTGGATCGTGAGGAGGTGAGTATGAGCCGGGGACGAAGTTCAGATGCACGCCGGCGAGACTGTCTGGATACGCGTGCGCCAGGCAGGTCGACACGCCGGCGCCCAGATCGCCACCTTGCGCGAGATATCGTTTGTAGCCGAGACGGCTCATCAACTCGGCCCAAAGGTCGGCGACGGTGAACAGGTTGAGACCAGGCCTGGTCGGTCGGCTTGAAAAGCTATAGCCGGGAATCGAGGGGGCCACGACGTTGAAGGCGTCCTCCTGTCTTCCGCCATGCGAAAGCGGATCGGTCAAAAGCGGGATCAGCCTGTGAAATTCGAAGACGCTGCCTGGCCAGCCATGGGTGAGTATGACCGTTCTGTTGGTCGCCACAGCGGCGCGCGCATGGATGAAATGGATGGTTTCGCCGCCGATATCCGTCTGGTAGTGCGGATGGATGTTCCAGGCGGCTTCCTGCTTGCGCCAGTCGAAGCCGGTGCGCCAGTGCTGCATAAGTCGGCGCAGTTCCTCGTGCTCCGTTCCCTGCGCCCAGCCTATCGCCTGCAACTGGTCCGGCTCGCGCCAGGTCGAGATGCGCTTCTTCAAATCGTCGATTTCAGACTGGGCAATCTCGATGGTGAAGGGGCGAATTTTCATGGAGTCCTCTGCTCGCCGGCCATAAGGTTTCGGGCGGCGATAAAGTCGTGACTTTGCTGCCGGTTCGCGCGAAGCGCTTCCGTCGACGCTTCTATCGAGACCGCTGAGAAACGCAGGCGCGCGCCGACCGGCGCTTGCGCCAGCCGCCAGAGGTCGGCTTCGATCACCGTAGCGATCTTCGGATAGCCGCCGCAAGTGTTGGCATCGGCAAGTTGGATGATCGGTTGGCCGGACGGCGGCACCTGGACTGTGCCTGGTACGATGCCGTGCGAGAGCAATTCGAGCGGTGAGAGGAGCGAAAGCGTCTCTCCAGCAAGGCGATATCCCATACGGTTGGCGTCGTTGGTGATGCGCCATTCGCTGCCGGTGAAAGCCGCCTGGGCCTCCGGCGTGAAGGCGTCGAACTCGGCGGCCGGCAGAACCCGCAATTCGATTGCCGAGGCCAAGGCGTCCGCCGCGCCTCGTCGCTCCTCCAGCGCTGCGCCGATGCCGCCCGCGGGAAGGCGGCATTGCGCAGGTTTGAGCGCAAGCCGGTCACCGCGCGACAGGCCGCGTCCAGCGAACCCGCCGAAACCGCCCTTCACATCCGTCGCGCGCGATCCCATGACGGGCGGCAGATCGATCCCGCCGGCAAAGGCGATGTAGGAACGGGCACCGGCGCGCGGTGCCTCGAGGACAAGGGTCTCGCCTGCGCGGATCGTCATGGCCCACCAGGGCGGGCAGGGCCGGTCGCCGATGCTGACGGCGCAATCAGCGCCGGTGATGGCGACGGCGGTGTCGATATGCGCGCGCAGCCGGAACGGATGAAGCGCGACCTCGATCCCGCCGGCCGAAGGATCATTGCCCAGCATGAGATTGGCGATCGCCAGTGCCTGCTTGTCCATGGCGCCGCCATGGCTGACCCCCAGCGCCAGATGACCGGGCCGGCCGAGATCCTGGACCGTGTTCGGCAGGCCGGTGGTGAGGATCTCGATCATGCCTCGATCCCTGCAATTGCGAAGCGAATCTTGTCTCCGGGCCTGAGCAGCACGGGCAATTCCGCTTCGGCCTTGAAGAGCTTCACGTCGGTATGGCCGATGATGTGCCAGCCGGACGGCGCGGTCATCGGCATGATACCCGCCTGCGCGCCACCAATGATGACGGCGCCCTCAGCGACTTTGAGGCGAGGCGTGCTGCGCCTTGCCCAGGCAAGCAGCGGGTCGAGACCGGACAGATAGGGAAAACCCGGCATGGCGCCGATGGCGGCGACGGTGTAGCGGGCCGCCGCGTGGCGCCTGACGGTCTCGTCGACAGACAGGCCGCAATGCGCGGCCCAGCCGGTGAGATCCTCGCCGCGCGCGCCGCCGTAGTGAACGGGAATCGTATGATGCGTGCCGGTCACCGGGTGGGCATCGGTGGCGGACCAGAGCGACATCAGTTGATCTCCGACGCTGTGGGCGTCTGTGGCGAGCGGGTCAAACACCACCAGCAGGTTGTTCATGCCGGGAACGGCCTCGCGCACCCCTTCGAGGCTCAGCGCGGCATTCGCTACCGCCCAGACCAGTTCCTGGGTGGCATCGTTGAAAGCCCCCTGCATTCCATCGAGCAGCAGCGCGCCCGATCCCGCAACACTGATGTGGGGCGTACCGACAACCATGAGCGGTCAGTCCTTCACCGGCACCGTATAATTCAGGATCAGACGGCCGCCGTCCGGATAGATTGTCTGGCCGACGATGTAGGAAGCGTCGTCGCTGGCCAGGAAGGAAGCGACGCTGGCAATCTCCGATGGCTCGCCACAGCGGCCGCTCGGCGTGCGCGACAGGATGGTCTGGCGCTGCGCTTCGCTGGCCATGACCGAGCTCTTGACCATGTCGGTCAGGATGGTGCCGGGGCCGATGGCATTGACGCGGATATTGTGCGGGATCAGTCCGACGGCCATCACCGCGGTCAATTGCTTGATGCCGCCCTTGGACACGGCATAGGCGACGGAATTGGGGATGGCCAGAATGGCGTTGATCGAGGACATGTTGATGATCGAGCCGCCGCGTCCCTGCGCGATCATGGCCCTTGCCGCGGCCTGCCCGAGGAGGAAGGGCGCCTTCAGATTGACCCGCTGAACCAGGTCGAAGGCTTCCTCGGGGAAGTCGACGAAATCGTCCAGATGGATGATGCCGGCATTGTTGATGAGGACGTCGACGCCGCCGAATCGCTCCGTGGCCTTGGCAACAATATCGGCTGCCATTTCCTGCGTGCATTCGGAGAGATCCGCCGATAGCCAGGCGGCACGCTCGCCAAGACGTTCGACATGCTCGCGCCCGCGATCGGCCTGTATGTCGACAAGCACCACCTTGGCGCCATCGGCATGAAAGCGCTCGGCGCAGGCCAGGCCCAGGCCTCGTGCCGCCCCGGTGACGATCACGACTTTTCCTGCGTGCTTCACAAACCAATCCCTTCTCACAATTACGCATCTATGGATATGTTATCCAATCTATCTTGAACTTCGACGCCATTGCAAGCCCCGGATAAGTGATCTGTTGGGTCATATCTGCAGTCGTTCGCCGTTCCTAAGCCGCTTTTGGCTTTTTTCTGCCAACCATCGCAAGCCGGTTGACTCCACTGAATTAATTGTGATTGGATACTATATTCATAAAGTGACGACGGCGAGGAGTGTAGGCGATGGCGGATGGATCTCAGGAAAGCGAACTGATCGACGCGTTCCGCGCCCTTGCGACGCCGTTGATCAGCGACAATCTCGCTCGTGTCCCCGGGGCTGTCGGGTTGCGGCCGTTTCATCGGGTCAGCGGCGTCATGGCGGGGAGGGCGCTGACGGTCAGGACCCGCCCCGGCGACAACCAGTTCATCCATCGTGCGCTCGATCTGCTGCAGCCCGGCGACGTCATTGTCGTCGACGGCGGTGGCTATGAGGGGCGCGCGCTGGTCGGCGAAATCATGACAAGTGTCGCGGCTTCGCGCGGCGCCGCAGGCATTGTCATCGACGGCGCCATTCGCGATGCCGGTGCCATCGGCCGCAATCCGTTCCCATGTTTCGCGCGGTCGGCCATCCATCTCGGACCTTACAAGGATGGTCCGGGAGCCATAAATGTTCCCGTCTGCATAGGCGGCATGGTCGTCGGTCCTGGCGACATCGTCGTCGGCGACGAGGATGGCGTCGTGGCATTTCCAATCGACGGTGCCGCGGCCTTGCTGGCGGCCGTCCGGGCGCAGGAAGCCCGCGAGGCCAAGATCATGCAGAGCATCCAGGAGAACCGTTATCAGGGAGCCTATGCCCGGGCTTCAAGCGGCAGTCACTGATCTGCCGGGTCAGTCCTTGCCGGTGACAATCGTGTGGCCGGTTGGCGATCCTGCTCAACATAACCGCTCCGCAGCTAACCGAGGGGCGAAACAATGCATTTCGGGCACGCCGCCTGGATGCACCAACAGGGGAAAATGGAGAGAATTGATGGTTGTTTCCTTCAAGAGGCTAGCTTGCGCCACCGCCCTTGCCGGGCTGGCTCTGACCACGATGGCCGCGGCTGCCGACATCAAGATCGGCATCGTGGCCCCCATGACCGGCCAACTGGCCAGTGAAGGGCAGGATATGGAGAACGCCGTGAAGATGGCGATCGATGCCGTCAACGCCAAGGGCGGCGTAAACGGCGACAAGATCACTACCACCACCGCCGACGACGCCTGCGATCCGCAACAGGCGGTGACCGCAGGCAGCAAGCTTGTCTCGGAAGGCGTGACCGCCATCGTCGGCGGCTACTGCTCGGGCGCCGTCTTGCCGACATTAAAGATCTATGGTGACGCCGGCATTCCGTTCGTCATCATCGGAGCGAACTCGACCAAGCTGGTCGCCGCCAATCAGGGCAATGCCTTCCTCGCCAATTCGACCGGCGACATGCAGGCGACGACAGCCGTCGAACTCTTCAAGAAGAACGGCTACAAGAAGATCGCGTTCGTGGACGAAGGCGATGCCTATTCGTCCGACCTGGCCAAGTTGACCGCCGAAGCTTTCAAGAGCGCTGGCGGCGAAATTGCCGCCAAGGAGACCACCACGGCCGGAGAGCAGGACTATTCGGCGGTCGTCACCAAGATCAAGTCGAGCGGCGCCGATGCTGTCTTCTGGACCGCCTACCATGCCGGTGGCGCTCTGCTCACCAAGCAGCTTCGGCAGGCCGGGTTCCAGGGCGGCATCGTGCTGGGCGACGGCAACAATTCACCGGAATATCTGGAGATCGCCGGGTCGGCCGGTGAGGGCGTGTATCTGTTGTCTCCGCCCACCGTCGACCTCTTGTCCGGCGCCGCCGACTTCAAGGCCAAGTACACGGAAACCTATGGCCGCGACGCCGGCGCCTATGCGGCGCTCTCCCACGATGTGGGCGACCTGATCGTCGATGCGATCACGCGGGCCAAGTCGGCGGATCAGAAAGCGATCATCGAGGCGCTCAAGGCGAGCGATTTCAAGGGCCTCGCCGGTGAAATCAAGTTCACCGACAAGAACACGCTCCAGACCTCGAACTTCCGCCCGGTGATTGCAAAGGGCGGCAAGTGGGTGGCTGTCGAATAAAGGCCAACCGGATTGATGCCGAGGCAGGCCTTGTGGCGGCCTCGGCGTCACCGCC
Organism: Mesorhizobium sp. M7A.F.Ca.MR.148.00.0.0; assembly: GCF_003997735.1. NCBI lineage: Bacteria > Pseudomonadati > Pseudomonadota > Alphaproteobacteria > Hyphomicrobiales > Phyllobacteriaceae > Mesorhizobium > Mesorhizobium sp. M7A.F.Ca.MR.148.00.0.0. Next base: position 21,319 of record NZ_RZTB01000079.1, read on the forward strand.
GATTGTCTGGTGCGCCGACGCTGCGCCCAGACAAGACTTTTTCAATTCTGCCCTGGAGCATCAATGACGCTCGACCTGCTTATTCAGCAACTGGTGAACGGTCTTATCGTCGGCTCGTTCTATGCCCTGATCGCGCTTGGCTACAGCATGGTCTTCGGCGTCATCAAGCTCCTGAATTTCGCCCATGGCGACATCTACATGAACGGCGCCTTCGTCGGCCTCATCGTGTTCTCCTTTGTCGGCATATGGGTCGGCAATGGCTGGCTGGGCGTGGTCTGCGCCCTGCTTGTGTCGATGCTGGCTGTCGGCTTGCTCGGCGTCATCATCGAACGCTTCGCCTATCGGCCGATGCGCAACGCGCCGCGCCTCTCCATCCTCATCACGGCGCTCGGTGCCTCGATGGTGTTGAACGGTACGGCACTCGCCCTGACCGGCGGGCGGCATTATGCATTCAACACCGACCTCGGTTTTGCCGGTGTCGACATTTCCACCGTTCATATCACCTACACGCAGATGGTTCTGGTGGCCGCCTCCATTGCTCTTATGGCAGGCATGCAGGCCTTTGTCTCCCGCACCATGTACGGCAAGGCGATGCGCGCCGTGTCCATCGACATGGGGGCGAGCCGCCTGATGGGCATCGATGTCGACCGGGTGATCGCCTTGACGTTTTTCATGGGCTCGGCGCTCGCTGCCGGCGGTGGGGTCATGGCCGGCGCCTATTATGGCAGTGTCCATTTCTTCATGGGCTTCATCATGGGGCTCAAGGCCTTCACCGCCGCTGTCATAGGCGGGATCGGCAGCGTGCCGGGCGCCATGCTCGGCGGCTTGCTGCTCGGCCTGCTCGAGGCTTTCGGTTCGTCCTTGCCCTTCGTCGGATCGGAGTGGCGTGACGTCTTCGTTTTCGGGACCCTGATCCTGTTCCTTGTGTTCAAGCCGACCGGCCTTCTTGGACGCTCTGTCGTGGAGCGGGTGTGATGATCGACGAAGTCAGAACCATGCCGACCGCCGTGCAACCGCAATTGATGCGCTGGTCCGTCGTGCTGCCCGGCCTGACGGCACTCGCCGTCGCGCTGGTGTTGCCGCAATTCGCCAACGGCTATGTGACGGAGGTGGCAACCACGGCGCTGCTCTATGTCGTTCTGTGCCTCGGCCTCAACATTGTCGTCGGCTATGCAGGCCTGCTCGACCTCGGCTACGCCGCCTTCTTCGCAGTCGGCGCGTACACGTCAGGCATCCTGACCGCCGAGTTCGGGTTCAATTTCTGGCTCACCATCCCGGTCGCCATGGCGGCAGCCTGCGTGGCTGGCATCATCATCGGGGCTCCGACATTGAGATTGCGCAGCGACTATCTGGCGATCGTGACGCTGGGCTTCGGCGAAATCGTGCGCATCATCGCTCGCAACCTCGACATCACCGGTGGCGCGAGCGGACTCATCGGCATCGAGCGCCCGGAGATATTCGGCTTCAGGTTGATGCAGGTGCAGCACTTCTACTATGCGTTCCTGGTGCTTGCGCTGCTCACCGCCTTCGTCTGTCTGAGCGTCGAGCGATCGCGAATGGGACGAGCCTGGTTCTACGTTCGCTACGATGAGGACGCCGCCGCCGGTATCGGCATCAACCGTGTCACGGCCAAGCTGCAAGCCTATATGATGGGCGCTGTGATCGCTTCGGTGGCCGGATGCCTCTACGCGGCCAAGATGACGGCCATCTCGCCGGAGAGTTTCACCTTCAACCAATCGCTGCTCATCCTTCTCGGCGTCGTCCTGGGCGGCATGGGCCGCATTCCCGGCGTCGTCCTTGGTGCTGTTCTCGTGGCTCTGCTTCCGGAGGTGCTGCGCGGCGCGGGGACCTATCGTCCCCTGGTGACCGCGGTTGCGCTGCTGGCAATCATGCTCTTCAGGCCGAACGGGCTGTGGCCGGACAAGCGAGTTTGACCATGGCGCTGCTGGAAGTCCGCGATCTGCGCCTCAGTTTCGGAGGACTGAAAGTCCTTCACGACATTTCGTTCTCAGTTGAGAAAGGCGCCATCAACAGTCTTATTGGGCCGAACGGGGCCGGCAAGACATCACTCTTCAATTGCCTGACCGGCTTCTACAAGCCGAAGGGCGGCTCGATCAGTCTGGGCGGCCGGCCAATCACCGGCTTGCCGCCGCATCGCATCACCGCGCTCGGCCTCGCCCGTACGTTCCAGAACATCCGGCTGTTCAAGGAAATGACCGTTCTGGAAAACGCCATGTCCGGCCAGCATTGCCGCAGCCGCCACGGCATCATGTCGGCGATCCTGCACTTGGCGGCACAGCGGCGCGAGGAGGAGGCGATCCGCGCGGCTGGCATGCGCTGGCTCGATTTTGTCGGCATCGAGCAGCATGCGCATCGCCGTGCCGGTGGTCTTTCCTATGGCGATCAACGGCGGCTCGAACTCGCAAGAGCCCTGGCGTCGACGCCCGAGCTCATCCTGCTGGACGAGCCCGCCGCCGGCCTGAACGAGCGCGAGAAGCTGGACCTTGTGCACCTGATCCGCCGCATCCGTGACGAAACCGGTGTCACCGTCCTGCTGATCGAGCACGATATGGGCCTGGTCATGCAGGTGTCGGAGAAGATCGTGGTGTTCGACTATGGGCAGAAGATCGCCGACGGACCGCCGGAGGCCGTGCGAACAGACCCCAGGGTCATCGAAGCCTATCTCGGCACGGAGGAATGATGGACGCCGAAATCGTTCTTTCCGCGGACCGCATCGTCGCGCGCTATGACGGCATCGAAGCTCTTCATGGCGTCAGCCTTTCGGTCAAGCGCGGCCAGATCGTCGCCCTGCTTGGCGCGAACGGTGCGGGCAAGAGCACCACCCTGCGCACGCTGTCCGGCCTTGTTGCAGCATCCTCCGGAAATGTCCGCTTCCTGGGCGAGGACATAACCAAAGTCCCTGCCCACCGCCTGCCGCATCGCGGGCTCGTCCACGTTCCGGAGGGAAGGCGTATTTTCGGCGACATGACGATCAAGGAGAACCTTGACCTGGGCTCGTTTACGCTTGCCGACGACGTCGAGCGCCGCCGGCGGCTGGAGCATGTTTTTGAGCTCTTCCCCATCCTGGCGCGCAGACAGAATGGCGATGCAAGGAACCTCTCGGGAGGCGAGCAGCAGATGCTGGCGATCGGCAGGGCCCTCATGGCCGCGCCCAAGGTGCTGTTGCTCGACGAGCCTTCCATGGGTCTGGCGCCGCAACTGATCAAGGAAGTCATGAACATCGTGCAGCGCCTCAATCGTGAAGGCGTGACCATTCTGCTTGTGGAGCAGAATAGCAAAGTCGCCTTGAAGTTCGCCGACTACGGCTACGTTCTCAAGGCTGGGCGCATTGTGCTTGAGGGACCAGGCAGTGATCTTGCGAGCAACGAAGCGGTCATCAGCGCCTATTTAGGTGGCGTCGCTGCTTAGCTGGCAAAGCTGCCAACTCCCGGATTTTTACAAAATGAGGCCGCCACTCCAGTCCAGCCCCTAACATATTGATTTGTGCAGGAAGCACTGACCCTCAGAGACATAATCATTATTTGTCAACAGGTTACGAAGCCGTTCGCTCAAATCGATTCAGGAAGCTGGTCCAGCCATTTCGCTGGCCGAATTTATCTCAAGCCGAATGGCGGCTTTGCGCCTCAAGTCGGTCGTTAAGACCAACTTCGCCGTTTCCCGAAAGCCGACATCATCGGACTACGCTGGCTTAAGATGACTGTGCCTCTAGACGGACGGCGGCGACAGGATGAAAAGCGCTTGCGCCTGCTTGGTGGCGGAACTGTTGCGGAAGGTGTGGAGGCGTCTTGGGTCGAAGGTCATGGCGTCGCCTTCGAGTAGGACGACCTCAATTGATGACGCAGGCTGAGCGTAAAGGAATGGATCGCGGCCTGTGAGAGCAAGACGAGCGTCGTTCCAGGAACATCCGTCGTTGATTTGCGTTTGCTCTCCGAGGTTAGACGTTTTCAAACCGAAGGAGAACGGTGTCATGGACTGGAACCGCGTGGAAGGAAACTGGAAACAGGTGAAAGGCAAGGTCAAGGAGCAGTGGGGTAAACTCACGGATGACGACCTTGACCGCATCGCCGGCAAGCGCGATCAACTCGAAGGCAAGATCCAGGAGCGTTACGGCCTCGAAAAGGACCGTGTGCGGCGCGATATCGATGACTGGTACGGTCGACAGGGCTGGTAAGCGCGTGAGCCCCGGGCCGCGGCCAATTCCAAGACGCGGCCCAACAGTCCGGCAGGTCCGGCTCATGCAGATGCCGAGCCTTATCGTCAGTTGAATTTTGCAGCAAGGATTTCGTACTGTGTCAGAAGATATCTCTCGCAAGCAAGAGCAACGGGGGACAAGAAGGATCGTCATGTGGGCGATCGCAGTTACCGCTGTGATTTTCCTTGTTCTGCTGGCTACATTCGTGTTCGGCCCGCTGGTATGATTTTCATCGCCGATGATTGAGTTGTTTCCAGCGAGATCCGGGGATGATCGGGCGTTTGAGGGCGCTTGCAGCGGCCACCGGGCCGCGTCTTGCGACTGCGGGAGCAGGCGCGGATGAGCCGACGACCCGTCAAGTTGATGCCATCCGCGCTGCCCTGGGTGGCAGGCGTATCTGCGGCAATCGCCATTATTCCGGTAGTTTGCGCCATCAACTTGGTCCGCGGCGACAATCTCCGGGAAACCACCATTGCAGAGGCCATCGGGGGCGACCCTGACCGGGCCGTCCCGGCGATGATCCGCAACGGATGTGGCGGATGTCACGAAATCCCGGGAGTGCCCGGCGCCCGTGGCACCGTCGGTCCGTCCCTGCAAGGCGTCGTTGAAAGAGGATATACCGGGCCGTCGCGAGCCACCCCGGATGCGATGATGCACTGGATCAGCAGGGCGCGGGACGTTGACCCGAAGACGGCCATGCCCAATACAAATCTGTCGCCTCAAGAGGCGCGCGACATTACCGCCTATCTCTATGCGCGAACATGAGGCGCGCTGAAGTCGCCCCACGGCGCAGGCGTCTTGCCAGCAAAAGCAGCAGGCCAATGTGATGGGAAGCGCCAGTGTCCAACCGGCTTGCGGGGCGCCGTTGCCATAGCAGATCGAGGTCGAAAAGAGCGCGTCGAAGCTCATGATCCGCATCCGTCAGCCGGAAGAGCACCGGAGCTCCGGTTCATCTGGAAAGATCCAGATTGAAGCCACTGAGGCGCTGTTCTCACCTCCGTGCCTCTAGGCGTCCATCATCGATTTCGCCGGCTCCCGGGCGATGTTTTCTTCTATGCGTTCGTGTCCCGGCGTCCGCGGCAGGGCCTGGCGGAAGTTCTTGGCGTAGTCTGCCGGCATTTTGGGCG
>NZ_RZTB01000007.1:0-49606 GCF_003997735.1 Mesorhizobium sp. M7A.F.Ca.MR.148.00.0.0
AGTTGCAGATGATCTACCAGATGGCCGACGTGGCGATGAACCCGCGCCAGACCGTCGGCACCATCATCGGCCGGCCGCTCGAATTCTATTTCGGCATACGCGGCCGCGAGCGCGACAGGCGCGTCGCCGAACTGCTCGACAAGATCGAAATGGGCAAGGGCTTTTCCGACCGCTATCCGGCCGAACTTTCCGGCGGCCAGAAACAGCGTGTCTGCATCGCCCGATCGCTTGCCGCCAAGCCGAAGCTGATCATCTGCGACGAGGTGACCTCTGCGCTCGATCCGCTGGTCGCCAACGGCATCCTCAAGCTGCTGCTGGAGTTGCAGAAGGAGGAGAACGTCGCCTATCTGTTCATCACGCACGACCTCGCCACTGTGAAGTCGATCGCCGATTCGATCGCGGTTATGTATCGCGGCGAGGTGGTGCGCTACGGCCCCAAGAGCCAGGTGCTAAGCCCGCCCTTCGACGCCTACACCGACCTGCTGCTCTCCTCGGTTCCAGAGATGGAAATCGGCTGGCTGGAAAAGGCAATCAAGGGACGGCGCATGGCCAGCGCGGGCAACTAAAGCAATTCGGGGAAACTGGAACCGGTTCTCCCAGAAGAAGCGCATGGCGCTTCCCCCTGGGAATTGCACCAGACCAAGCCGCCACATGGGGCGCCGGCGACCGTCATCCGGATGCAACACAAGAGCGCCAAACGTCCTTCGGGACGAGCGCTGCTCGCACGACTTTTGAAACAGGGGTAGGACATGAAGACTGAACTCGATTATCTCGCCGAACTCGCCGGTCAAGCCCGGATATCGCGCCGCGCCTTTCTTGGGCGCGCCGCCGCGCTCGGCGTATCGGCGGCCCTGATGCCGGCGCTGGCCGGCAAGGCATTTGCCCAGACGGCGGTGAAGGGCGGTATCATCAAGGCCGGTCTGCAGGGCGGTGAATCCACCAACAGCCTCGATCCGGCGCTGAACCTCAGCCAGGTTACCTTCAGCTTCGGCAAGCTTTGGGGCGAGTATCTCGTGCGCCTCACCCCGGACAACAAGCTGGTCAACCTGATTGCCGAGGAGATTGGCGCCTCGGCCGACGCCAAGACATGGACGATCAAGATCCGCGACGGCATCGAGTTCCACAATGGCAAGACGGTCGGCGCGGAGGATGTTGCTGCCACCATTGAGCGCCATGCGGACGAGAAGTCCAAGTCCGGAGCACTCGGCATCCTCAAGAACATCAAGGGGATCAAGGCGAGCGGCAAGGAGGTCATCGTCACGCTCGGCGACGCCGATGCCGACTTCCCCTATCTGATGGCCGACTACCATCTCACCATCCAGCCGAATGGCGGCAAGGACGATCCGAACGCCGGCATCAGCGCCGGTCCCTATAAGGTTAGCGTCAACCAGCCCGGCGTGCGCCATGGCGGCGAGCGCTTCGCCAATTACTGGCTGGGCGACAAGGCCGGCCATGCCGACCAGGTCGAGATCATCGTCATCAATGACGCGACCGCACGGCTTGCCGCCCTGCAGGGCGGCCAGGTGCACATGATCAACCGCGTCGAGCCGAAGGTCGTCGATCTGGTCAAGCGCATCGCGGGCGTCTCCATCGAGAACGTCTCGGGCAAGGGCTACTATCCGTTCAACATGTTCTGCGACACCGCCCCCTTCGACAGCAACGATCTGCGGATGGCGCTGAAGCTTGCCCTGGACCGCGACGAGATGCTGGAAAAGATCCTGCGCGGCTATGGCTCGGTGGGTAACGACTTCCCGATCAACGAGGCCTATCCGCTGTTTTCCGCCGACATCGAGCAGCGCAAGTTCGATCCGGACAAGGCGGCGGCAGCCTACAAGAAATCGGGCCACAGCGGCTCGATCGTGCTGCGCACCTCGGACGTCGCCTTCCCGGGCGCCGTCGATGCCGCACAGCTCTATCAGCAGTCCTGCGCCAAAGCCGGCATCAAGATCGAGATCAAGCGCGAGCCCGGCGACGGCTACTGGTCGGAGGTCTGGAACAAGCAGCCTTTCTCGCTCTCCTACTGGGGCGGACGCGCCACGCAGGACCAGATGTATTCCACCGGCTATGTCTCGACCGCCGACTGGAACGACACGCGCTTCAAGCGGCCGGAATTCGACAAGATGCTGTTTACCGCGCGCGGCGAGCTCGACCAGGCCAAGCGCCAGGCGATCTACCACGACATGGCAGTGATGATGCGTGACGAAGGCGGGCTGATCGTGCCCTTCTTCAACCAGTTCATCGACGCGGCCGCCACCAGCAAGATCGGCGGCTATGCCAAGAGCCCTATCGGCGAAATGATGGACGGCTACGCGCTTGCCGAGTGCTGGCTCAACGCTTGAGCGGACTCTGATCGTCCGATTTCATCTATCAAGAACGCCGTGTGCCCGGGACGGCACACGGCGTTCCCGTTTCAACTGCCAACCGCATGGAGCAGCCCGTGGCGCTCAAGTCCAAGCTTCTGCTGATCATCCTCGACGGCGTGCCTTACCGGAACTGGCGCCGGCTGATGGGCAATCTCGAAGGCTGGGTGCAATCGGGCGAGGCGCGCGTCTGGAAGATGCGCTCGGTGCTGCCGTCGACCTCGGCCTGCTGCTATGCGTCGATCCACACCGGGGTCTCACCGCAAGTGCACGGGGTTCTCTCCAACGAGAACCGGTTCCGCGTCGAGCAGCCCGATATCTTCTCCGAAGTCAGCAAGGCAGGCGGCAAGACGGGGGCGGTGACCCATTCCTATTGGTCGGAATTCTTCCGCGCCTATCCGTTCGACTTGGTCGAGGACATGGAATTCGACGAGCCAAGCGGGCCGATCACGCATGGCCGCTTCCACACCATGACCGGTTACAATCTCCGCAACCAGATGACGCCGAGCGATGTCGACCTGTTCGCGACGCTGACCATGCTGACGAAACGCCATGGCATCGACTACGGCATCCTGCACACCTGCACGCTGGACTCGATGGGACACCGCTTCGGCCACGACTGCCACGAGATGGACCATGCCGTCTATGCGATGGACGGCATGCTGGCCGCCTTCCTGCCGCGCTGGATCGAAGCCGGCTATGAGGTGATCGTCACCGCCGATCACGGCCAGACCGATCGTGGCCATCATGGCGGCCATGACGACGAGATGCAGGATTTCGCGCTGTACTATTTTGGACAAGGTAAGGGTCCGCAGGCCGACACGCTGCTCGACCAGCTGCAGCTGGCGCCGACAGTGCTGAGCCGGCTGGGTGTGGCAATACCGACACGCTGCTCGACCAGCTGCAACTGGCGCCGACGGTGCTGAGCCGACTGGGTGTGGCAATACCGGAGACGATGAAGGCTAAATCTTTCTTGGAGTGAGCGGGCGCGCAGAACTCTTCCCTTCCCCCTTGTGGGGGAAGGGAAGACCCTGCCTCTGGCAACACTTCCTTACTTCGGTTAGCCTCCGCAAAATTCCTTGGCGGAGGATGAACCTTTTTGGACCGATCAGCGACAGAGCAGACAGGAGCCAGGCGGCTCGACCGGCCATGACGGCAGCGACGGAGACCGATCGCGCTCTCGTCGACCGGGTCGCGAAGGGCGACCGTGCCGCCGTGCGGCTCCTGTTCATGCGGCATCACGCGCGGGTCTACCGCTTCGTGGCGCGCCAGACGGGATCGGAAATGATGGCTGACGATATCGCCAACGAAGTCTTCCTCGAACTGTGGCGCCAGGCGCCCGGCTTCGAAGGGCGTTCCGAAGTCTCGACATGGCTTCTCGGCATCGCCCGTTTCAAGGCGCTGTCCTTTCTGCGCAAGAAGAAGGAAGACTGGATCGACGACGAGGCCGCCGCCGCGGTGCCCGATGGCGCGGACACGCCGGAAGTCGTCACCATGAAGGAAGACAAGGCCGCCGCCCTGCGGCGCTTCGTCGACACCTTGCCCGAAGAGCATCGCGTGGTCATCGATCTTGCCTATTATCACGGACAATCGGTGAGCGAGATCGGCGAGGTGCTCGACATTCCGGTCGCCACCGTCAAGACCCGCATGTTCTACGCCCGCAAGAAACTCGGCGAGGCCCTCAAGGCCGCCGGTTACGACAGGGGGTGGCCATGAGTGCCGCTGAAAAGATGTCGCGCCGCGACGAAATGGAAACGCTGCTGCCATTCTACCTGAACGGCTCGCTGGAAGGTTCCGACCTGGAAGCGGTCGAGGAGTGGCTGGCCAGCGATCCGGCCGCACTTGCCGCCCTTGGCGAGGCTGAAGCCGAATTCTCCGGCGCCACGGCCGCCAACGAAGCAATCCGGCCGCCGGTCGATGCGCTCAGCCGCTTTGCCAAGGCACTCGACGCCGAGGCCGGGCCTGCGCGCAAGCCGGCAGAATCGTCCTGGCTGGCGCAGGCCTGGGGCCGCTTCATGGCGGTGCCGGTCGGTGTCGCCTGGGCGGCAGCCGCGGTTCTGCTGGCTCTGGTCATGGTGCAGTCGTTTGTCGAACCCGGCGGCAAGGGCAATGATTTCGAGATTGCCGGCGCGCAAGACGATCTGGCGAAAATGCCGTTCGCCCTGGTCAAGTTCAAGCCGGATGCCAAGATGTCGGACATTTCCGCCTTCCTCGGCAGCAACGGGCTGAAGATCATCGGCGGACCGACCGCCGACGGCGTGTTCCGGCTTGGCATTCCGGCCGCGACCGCTGCCGACTACAACAAGCAAATCGGCCTTGTTGCCGCCCAGGCTTTTACGGAGACCGTGATCGAGGGAAGGAAACCGGTTGATGGCGGCTGAGGCAGTCATTCGATTTGCGGCAATCCTTGCGGCGGCGATGACAATCGCCGCCGTGCCCGTGTCGGCGCAGACCAACGATCCCAATCCCGACCAGACGAAGATCGACTGCCGCGACGGGACCAATGCGGCGGGAGCCGACTGCGCCAAGAACGGCAATGACACAAAGGGCGGATCGGACGCAGGCCAATCCGGCGCCGTCTTCCTGCCGGTGCTGATCGTCGACCTGTTTCCCAACCCTCGATTTGCGGCAGTGCTTGCGACGGCGATGGCAATCGTCGTGCCCGCGTCGGCGCAGACCAACGACCCCAATCCAGACCAGACGAAAATCGACTGCCGCAACGGGACCAACGCGGCGGGCGCCGATTGCGCCAAGGATGGCAATGACACAAAGAGCGGATCGGACGCAGGCCAATCCGGCGCGGTCTTCCTGCCGGCGCTGATCGTCGACCTGTTTCCCAACCCGGCGGCGTCTCCAACACCGGTACCGACGCCCCGGCCGGCGCCCGCAACGCCGCCGGCCGATACTCAAGCCGGCCCCCCGCCCGGTGGCCCGATCGTCTCGCCGACCGATCTTATTGCCGTTCAGCCGCCGCGCGCGGTGGTCGGCGATTTCGTGGCCGACGAGGTGCTGGTGACCGTCGACGGCGATGCCGGCGCCGTCCAGCAGATCGCCGCTTCTTTCGGCCTGCAGGTGCGCTCGCAGCGCCAGTCGCTTCTGCTCGGCACCACGCTGGTGCGCTTCGGCATTCCCGACGGCCGGCCCGTCGGCATCGTGCTGGCGCAACTGGCCGCCGATGGCCGCACCCAGCGGCGCGAGCCCAACCATGTCTATTCGCTGCAGCAGGCCGCCGGCATCGTCAACTATGCGTTCGATCGTATCGCGCTCGATGCCAAGCAGGCCAGCGGCGAAAACGTCCGCATTGCGGTGATCGACACCGGCATCGACGACACCAACCCGGCGCTGTCGGGCGTCATTGCCGGGCAGTTCGACGCCATGCCCGACGTGCCGATCGAAAAGCGCGATCACGGCACGTCGATCGACGGGCTGATCGCCGGCGTCGGCGCGCTGGAGGGCATGGCGCCGGGCGCAAAAATCTATCACGCCCGCGCTTTCGAGAACGGCAAATCGACGATGGACGTCATCCTGTCGGCGCTCGACTGGGCGGCGGAACAGGACGTGCGCATCATCAATATGAGCTTCGTCGGGCCGAAGAACGATTTGCTCGGCGTCGCCTGCCGCAATGCCCGCGCACTCGGCATGGTGCTGGTCGCCGCAGCCGGCAACAACGGGCCGAAGGCGCCCTATGGCTATCCAGCGGCTTTCGATGGTGTCATCGCAGTCACCGCCACTGATGCCAAGGACGGGCTGATGCCGCAGGCCAATCGCGGCGCCTATGTCTTCATCTCGGCGCCCGGCGTCGAGATGGTGGCGCCGAGCGGCGCTGGCTCGGATGTGGTCACAGGCACCTCGTTCGCGGCGGCGATCGTGAGCGGCGCCATCGCCAATCTCATCCATGCGGCGCCCGGCCGAACGGCGGACGACATCGAGAAGGCGCTCGCGGCAACGGCCAGGGATCTCGGCCCCAAGGGACGCGACAATGATTTCGGCCACGGCCTGCTGGACATCAAGGCGGCGGCGAGGGAATAAGGTCAGTCAAAGTGGGTTTGGGTCAAAACTCTATCAAGTGACTGCCGTCAATGGCTGAGATGGGTGGGCAGCGGAAGCCCGAGGCTGGCACCGAGCAGCAACTACATTAACCAGAAACAGTCATCCGCCACCGTTGTCGAGTGACCGGGATGAGGCCGGAAGCTGACGGTCGGCTTTCAACTGTTAAAAGGGGTGGAAGCGGACTTTCAGAACTTGGGGAGCATCGACGCGATCTGACCCATTCCGGTCATTCCCAGAGCATTTCGGCGTCTCCAAAGCGGACACTCAAACCAAGCCGGCGCTGATGACCTAAGCAGACATCTTGTCGAGAGAGCATTCCGTTCAGATTCGTGGGTGGAAGGTCCGGCGCGTTGCCATTCCGAGTAACACCGCCCCTCTAGCTGTGCCATAACACGGTCGCGCACACTCGCGTCCGAAGCAGGACTAGAATAGGCTGGAGCCAAAGCCGCTTGGACCGACCAGGGAAGGCGCAGGGCACGTATGGAGCGACGGCTTACAGCAATACTTGCTGCCGACGTGGTTGGTTACAGCCGCCTCATGGGCGAGGACGAGGTAGGAACGCTTGAGGGACTGAAGAGCTGCCGTCGCGAACTGATCGACCCCGAGATCAAGAAACACCACGGCCGCATAATCAAGCTAATGGGCGACGGCGCGCTCGTCGAGTTCGCCAGCGTCGTCGATGCCGTCCAGTGTGCTGCTGTGATCCAGCGCCGGATGGTCGACCGCAACAAGGGTATCCCCGAAGCCCGGCAGCTCCGGTTTCGCATCGGCGTCAATCTCGGCGACGTCATCGTAGAGGGCGACGACATCTATGGAGATGGCGTGAATATCGCGGCGCGCCTGGAAGCGATGGCCGAGCCAGGCGGTGTTTGCATCTCCGGGACGGCGTTCGATCACGCGGTGCACAAAGTGGATGTCGGCTTTGCGGATCTCGGAGGGCAGCGCCTCAAAAATATCGCCGATTCGGTTCGCGCCTATCGGGTTCTGCTCGATCCCGGAGACGCGGGGAAGATCTTAGCGGCGCCACGCCGGCCAGGTTCGCCCATCATGATTTTGGCAGGAGTAGCAGCGCTGCTCGTCGTCTTGCTTGCAGGCATTTTTGCATGGCAATGGCAAAAACTCTCCGCGCTCGAAAAGCCCTCCATTGCAGTACTGCCGTTTACGAACCTGAGCGGCGATCCTGGCCAGGACTATTTTGCCGACGGCATCACTGAAGATTTGATCACCGATCTTGCGAAGCTTTCCGGGCTCGATGTGATCGCCCGTAACTCCGTCTTCGCCTACAAAGGAACCTCCCCCGTTTTGGCAGATATTGGGCGTGACCTTGGCGTGCAATTTGTCGTTGACGGCAGTGTGAGGCGGACCGGCGATCAAATCCGCCTCAACGCGCAGCTCATCGATATCGCCACTGGCGACAATCTATGGGCTAATCGGTTCAATCGCGGCATCGCGGACGTGTTTGCGGTCCAGGACGAGATGAGCCGGGAAATCGCCAAGGCGCTTGGCGTCCAAGCTTCGGCAGCCGAGAGAGAGCGAATGGCACGCCCGCCGACTGCAAATCTCGAAGCCTATGATACCTACCTCCGTGCGGAGCGGGAGGCGCGCACCGGTCGAGGCGACGGATTGCGCGAGGCGCTTGCGCTGTATGAGAAGGCGCAGAAGCTCGACCCCACCTTCGCCGAGGCCTTTGCCGCCGACGCACGGCTGAGTGTCTATCTTTGGCGGACTGCCTCCGATGATATCATTCAGAGCGCGCTTGCGCGAAAGAGAGCATATGAGAAGGCAAGCCGTGCTTTGGAGCTCGATTCGGATTTTTCATCGCCCTACGCCGTTCTCGGGATTATGCAGGTCATGGATCGCCGCTATGAAGATGCGATCACCTCGGCGGAGCGTGCTGTCGCATTAGGCTCCGGAGACGCTGCGACGCAAATTGCCGTTGGTTATATCCAGCTGTTCGCCGGCAACCATAACAAAGCGGCATTGGCGGTCGAGACGGCATTGAAACTTGATCCCAATCTGGCTCCGATAGACCGGGAGGTTGTCGGGGTTGTCTTGCTTTTGCTCGCGGACATCAGGAAAGCCATTGAGACTCTCGAGCGCGCTCGCGACGATGCTCCAGAGGCGGGCAGCCTGAGGATTCTGCTCGCAGCGGCCTATGCCCGCGCCGGCCGCACAGAGGACGCCAAAGCGGCGATTGCGGACGGCCTCCGGCTGGTGACGAAGACCGAATCCTTGGCTCGACTGCGGTCGTTGGACGCGTTTCGGAATCACTATGCCCATCTTCGCAACGCTGAAGATTTGGCACCGCTCATCGACGCCCTCCGTCTGGCAGGACTTCCCGAATGGCCGTTCGGCTTCACCGCCGACGAACAGGACCGGTTGAACGGTGCGGAAATCGCATCTTTTGTTGTTGGCAAGACCTTGAAAGGCAACCTCGAACCGGACGGGCTTCCAGCCATTATGCAGATAGAACAGGACGGCACGGCAGTCTTCCGAACGATGACACGAATGCTCACCGAGAGGGTCTACGTCGATCGCGACCTCTTATGTGAGCATAGCGAAAATATGTTTGGGCGGCCCATCTGTGGTCCCGTCTACAGACGCAGGGACGCTGCCGGCAACGGGTATTCGTATGTCAATACAGGTATGGTGTTTCACTTCGTGACAGTGAATTGAGCTCGCAAGACTCAGGGGTTATTGATCAAGTTCCAATCCGGCACATCGACTGCCAACTTTGCTTCGACGATCGGCCATTTTGCATCGCCCTTCGGAACAAGATCATCGGCATTGTCCGCAAAGGCGGCCGCGTTCCCTTCGTCGTAGATCAAGTAGAGCTTGCCATCGATGATCTTGAATGCTTCCGGATCGACATTGACGGTGACGGATTCGTGGAGTGCGACCTCGCCCGCGCAGTAACCACCGTATTGAGGAGCGTATTTGGCAGGTTCGCTCATGAACATTTCCTTGTGTTCCTTGCTGGCGAAATGCCACGGCGTGCCAAGCCACTCATAGGAAAAGTCTTCGGAACCCTTCACGGCCTTGCCATCGGTGAAATAAGCGACCGTGTCGTAGCCCATGATCGCCACTCCGCCGAAGTAGCCGGTATTCACCGAGTCGGCCAAGGCAGAGCCTGCACCGGCCATCAAGGTGAGCGCACATATGACTGCCGACGCCGAATTGGAAACCAGTCTAGTCGATCTGTTCATCTGCGTTCTCCGTTCAATCGTGGATAGCTTCGCACTTCGCAGCGTTCGCTTCGCCAAGGACGTTCGCCTGGCACGTCGCGCCATGCCGTTTGAATAGTTTTATGATGTCGGTATTGCCTTTCCAGAACGCGCGGGTAATCGGCATGTAGCCATGACCCTCGGCATGGTTCACATCCGCACCTTGCGCAATGAGGAATTCTGCGAGTTCTAGATGGTTTTCCTCACCCGCTATCACCAAGGGTGTGACCCCAGACTTGTTAGCCGAGTCTTCGAGCACCGCCCCCTGTTCGAGCAACAGCTTGGCGACTGGGAGACTTCCAGAAAAGGCAGCCGCGTGGAGGGGGGTAAACCCACCGGAATTGCGCGCCATGACGTCGGCGCCCTTGCTCAGCAGGAATTCCGCAATGGGAAGCTGATCGTCGAGAGCAGCAGCGATGAGGAGCGTTGCCTGGTCGCGTGCCCGGCTGTCGACGTCGGCACCGCCCGCCAAGGCTTGCTCCACGGCATTCTTGTCGCCGGCGGTGATGGAGTCGAACAACGGCTCACCTGCGACTACTCTTGTAGCCGCCAATACCAGCATAGTAAGTGCCAGCAGTCCGCGCATCATGTAGAATAGCATATTAGCTTCGACTTATACAAGCTGCATTAGGCTCGTCGGGGCAAATGCCGGGGGACAGCGCGGCCGGATGTCCGCTTTTGGGATGCGGCTATGGTCTGCTCGACGTCCGACATTGGGCGCGTAGCGGCCACTAGCGTCGTGGAAGACGGACGTAGGCTTTGGGTCGAGCTCGATCGCTACAGGTGATTAAGTTCGGACCTCAGCCAGGCGCCCCTGCCACCGATCCCCGGACCACCAGGTCGACCGGCCAGACCTCGCCTCGCGCCCCCTCCTCCAGTCCTGAAATCCGCGCCGCCAGCCGCTCGGCGACACGGGCGCCGGCGAGACGGATCGATGAACGCGTCGTCGACAGCGGCACCGAGAAATTCTCCGGCCTCAGCCAGGGGAAGACGTCGTCATGGGCGATCAGCGAGACATCGCCGGGAATGCTCAGGCCGAGGTCGCGCACCGCGCGCACGACGCCCAGCGCCATGATCAGGCTGGAGCAGGCGATCGCCGTCGGCGCGTCGTCCTCTTCCAGCAAACGCCTGGTGGCGCGATAGCCGTTCTCCTCGGTCATATCGACCGAGCAGACATGGCGTTCGCTCAATGACAGTCCGCTCGCGGCGAGCGCCCGGCGCACGCCGCGTTCGCGATGGATGGCGAAGGTCTCGCGGTCGTCACCGTTGATCAGCGCCAGCCGCCGATGACCGAGCTGGATCAGCAGCCTGGCCGCTTCATGGAAGGCGCCCTCATTGTCGATGTCGGTAAAAGCATAGTCGAAATCGAAACCTTCGCTGCGGCCATGGACGATGAAGGGAATGCCGAGCGTGTTGACCAGCGCCACGCGTCGGTCCGCGGGCCTTGGAGAGGAGATATAAACAGCGTCGACCTGCCGGTTGGCGACGATGCGCCGGTAGGTCGTCTCCTGGTCGTCGGCGTCGGCCGGCGACAGCACAAGGTCGAGCTCGTGCGAGCGGGCATAGTCACCAAGGCCGGACAGGAACTCGACGAAATGCGGATCGATGTCGACGGACGCACCGGTCGGCAGGACATAGCCGATCATGCCAGTCTTGCCGGTCGCCAGCCGGCGCGCGCTCGGATTGGGACGATAGCCATGGCGCTTGGCGGCATCCATGACACGCCTGCGCGTCTCCTCGTTGACCTCGGGATAGCCGTTCAGCGCACGGCTTACCGTGGTTTGCGAAAGTGCCAGCATATGGGCGAGCTGCTTGAGGTTCACGAAAGGTCTCCATTCCCTCAAAGCGCTTTTAAATTGAATCGACCCAAGTGCCAGCGGGGCCGAGCCATACCGAGCCGAACCATAGACGCGGTTCGGGCGTGTTTGAAACAAAAATTGCTGCTGCATCGCCATAATAGTATGTTGCAGCGCACTTTCAGGGGTGCAAATGCGCGAACCTAAATCGATTAATCCGCCGGCCTCTTGACTTCCCAGCAATTCAATGGCGTGATCGAGAAAGCCAAAGCGCTTTGGAAGACTCTTCGAAAGGTTGCGGTTCCTTTCCGACTGAGTCACAGTCCTGCGGCGTCGGCGGGCGGAATGGAGGTTCCGTCCGGTGTGTGAGACCCACTGGGAGGAATACCGATGAAGAAAATGCTTTTGCTGGGTGCTGCGTTTGCCACGTTCGCCCTGAACGCGCCCGCGCAGGCCGAACTGAAGTTCAAGCCCGGCGAAGACAAGCGCTTCAACTGGGCGAACTACGAAGAGCTCAAGAAAGTCGACCTCAAGGGTGAGACGCTGTCGATCTTCGGACCGTGGCGCGGCGAGGACGAAGGCCTGGTGCGCGGCGTTCTCGACTATTTCTCGGAAGCCACCGGCGTCGAGATCAAATACTCCTCCTCGGAGAATTACGAGCAGCAGATCGTCATCGATACGCAGGCCGGCAGCCCGCCGAACATCGCCGTGCTGCCGCAGCCGGGTCTCATCCAGGACCTGGCGTCGAAGGGCCTTTTGACGCCGCTCGGTGACGACACCGCCAAATGGGTCAAGGACAATTACGGTGCCGGCCAGTCATGGGTCGATCTCGGCACCTTCAAGGACAAGGACGGCAAGCCGGGCTTCTTCGCCTTCCCTTACAAGGCCGACGTGAAGTCGCTGGTCTGGTATTCGCCGGATAATTTCGAGGAAGCCGGCTACAAAGTGCCGAAGACGCAGGAAGAACTCGCCGATCTCGAAAAGAAGATCATCGCCGATGGCGGCAAGCCGTGGTGCATCGGCCTCGGCTCCGGCGGCGCCACCGGCTGGCCGGCGACCGACTGGGTCGAAGACCTGATGCTGCGCACCCAGCCTCCGGAGGTCTACGACAAATGGGTGAAGAACGAGATCCCGTTCAACGACCCCGCAGTGGTCAACGCCATCGACATTTTCGGCAAGATCGCGACCGACGACAAGATGGTCGACGGCGGCGCAAAGGCGGTTGCGGCAACCGATTTCCGCGACAGCCCGAAGGGCCTCTTTTCGGTGCCGCCGAAATGCTACCTGCACCACCAGGCATCGTTCATTCCGACCTTCTTCCCGGAAGGCACCAAGGTCGGCCAGGACGCGGACTTCTTCTACTTCCCTCCTTATGCCTCCAAGCCTGAACTGGGCACGCCCGTGCTCGGCGCCGGTACGCTGGCGATGATCACCAAGGACAGCAAGAGCGCGCGCGCATTCATCGAATTCCTGAAGATGCCGCTCGCCCACGAGATCTGGATGGCCGAAGGCGGCTTCGTGACGCCGCTCAAGTCGGTCAACAAGGATGCCTATGCCAGCGACGCGCTGAAGAAGCAGGGCGAGATCCTCGCCAATGCCTCGACCTTCCGCTTCGACGGTTCCGACCTGATGCCGGGCAAGATCGGCGCCGGCGCCTTCTGGACCGGCATGATCGACCTCGTCGGCGGCAAGTCCGCACAGGACGTCGCCACCGATATCCAGAAGAGCTGGGACGCCATCAAGTAGGCGGCCGGCACGTAAGCGACCAACCATTCTCGCACTGGATCCGGGCCGTACTGGCCCGGATCCGACGGCGGCCCGTGCCGCAGCCTTTCGTCATGAGCGCATTGACATGAAGCGCGATCGGCAATGTGCGCAAGCCGCCGATGACGCGCTCCAAACAACTGAATCGGCGCATGGTCCCCGTCACCAAGGTCATTCCTTGGCGGGTCATGCGCAGGGGGAGAGGGACCCATGGCGGCTCAGATTTTCTCGGCCATAACAGTCATCATCGTCGGGGTCGGCGGTTGCGTCGCCTATTTCTGGGGCGCCAACAAACTGGTCGACCTGATATTCCCGTCACGCGGCGTCGCGGGTGCCGCGGCCATCGACAATCTGCGCCGGCAAGGGCTGGTCAGGCCATGGCTGTTCGTCGGCCCGGCGATGATCATCCTCACCATTTACCTGATCTATCCGGTGGTCGAGACGCTGCGGCTGTCGTTCCTCGATCGCAGCGGCATCAATTTCGTCGGCCTGGCGAACTATCAATGGGCGTTCGGCGATCGCGAGTTCCGCAACTCGATCCTCAACAACATCATCTGGCTGGCGGTCGTGCCGGCCGCCTGCACCTTCCTTGGGCTGATCATCGCCGTGCTCACCGACAAGATCTGGTGGGGCACGATCGCCAAGAGCCTGATCTTCCTGCCGCTGGCGATCTCCTTCGTCGGCGCCAGTGTGATCTGGAAATTCATCTACGAGTATCGGGGCGACGGCCAGACGCAGATCGGCATCCTCAACGCCATCATCCAGCATTTCGGCGGCCAACCGCAGGTCTGGATATCGCTGCCGTTCTGGAACAATTTCTTCCTGATGATCATCCTGATCTGGATTCAGACCGGCTTTGCCATGGTCATCCTGTCTTCCGCCCTGCGCGGCATTCCCGAAGAAACGCTGGAAGCCGCCGTCATCGACGGCGCCAATCCGTTCCAGATCTTCTGGAAGATCATGGTGCCGCAGATCTGGGGCACCATCGCCGTGGTCTGGACCACGATCACCATCCTGGTGCTCAAAGTGTTCGACATCGTGCTGACCATGACCAACGGCCAGTGGAACAGCCAGGTGCTGGCCAATCTGATGTTCGACTGGATGTTCCGCGGCGGCGGCGATTTCGGCCGCGGCGCCACCATCGCCATCATCATCATGATAGCCGTCATTCCGATCATGGTCTGGAACATCCGCCAGGCGAACAAAGAGACGGAAGGACATTGAGATGGCCGTCGCGACCGGAAATTCCTTCGCCAGCCGCTTTGGCGTCCACATCGCCGTGCTCATCTTCGTCGCGATCTGGACCATACCGACCCTCGGCATCCTGGTCTCGTCGCTGCGCGACAAGAACCAGATCATCGCCTCGGGATGGTGGAACTCTTTCGCCAGTTCCACCCAGACGGAAGCCGGCCGGCTGCCGCCCGCCTCGGCGCAAGTCGAGAAGGACGGCAAGTTCGTCCTCGAAGGCAATATCTTCGGCGACGGCGCCAAGCGCGACATCAGCGCCTTCGGAGTCAAATCGGCGGCACCGACGCAATATCCCGCCGGCACCACAGCCGATCTCGGCGACGGCGTGACCTTGCAGCTCAATGCCGACGGCAGCTTCATCATGCAGTCCCCGAAAGCGTTCGAAGGCGATCGCGGCCAGCGCGTCTATTATGCTTCGTCGGCGCCGCCGAAATTCACCACCGACAATTACAAAACCGTGCTGTTCTCCGAAGGCATCGGACGGTCATTCATGAATTCTCTGACCGTCACCATTCCGGCTACCGTCATCCCGATCCTGATCGCCGCCTTTGCCGCCTATGCGCTGGCCTGGATGCGGTTTCCCGGCCGGGCGCTGCTGATCGCGGTCATCATCGGCCTGCTGGTGGTGCCGTTGCAGATGTCGCTGATCCCGTTGTTGAAACTCTATAATGGCGTCGGCGCTTTCTTCGGCATGCCGTCGAAGACCTATCTCGGCATCTGGCTGGCGCATACCGGCTTCGGCCTGCCCTTCGCCATCTACCTGCTGCGCAGCTACATTGCCGGCCTGCCGCGCGAGATCATGGAATCGGCGCGCATCGACGGCGCCAGCGATTTCGAGATCTTCGTCAAGATCGTCTTGCCGCTGTCGTTCCCGGTGCTGGCTTCGTTTGCCATCTTCCAGTTCCTGTGGGTATGGAACGATCTGCTGGTGGCGATGGTTTTCCTCGGTACAGAGGCAGACCAGATCGTGCTGACCGCCAAGCTCAACGCGCTGTTGGGCTCGCGCGGCGGCGACTGGGAGATTCTGACGACATCGGCTTTCGTGACCATCATCGTACCGCTGATCGTGTTCTTCTCGCTGCAGCGCTATTTTGTCCGCGGGCTGCTTGCCGGCTCGGTGAAAGGAGGCTGAGACGATGCAATCCGCTTTGAAGGCCAGCTCGAAGCCTGACCTCGCCATCGATCGCGACTGGTGGCGGGGCGCGGTGATCTACCAGATCTACCCGCGCAGCTACCAGGACTCGAATGGCGACGGCATCGGCGATCTCAAGGGCATCATAGGCCGCCTCTCCTACATAGCCGCACTCGGCGCGGATGCCATCTGGATCTCGCCGTTCTTCAAGTCGCCGATGAAGGATTTCGGCTATGACGTGACGGATTACTGCGATGTCGATCCGATGTTCGGCACGCTGGCCGATTTCGACGCGCTGACCGCCGAGGCACACAGGCTGGGCTTGAAGGTGATGATCGACGAGGTGCTGTCGCACACTGCCGACAGTCATCCCTGGTTCAAGGAAAGCCGGTCGAGCCGCAGCAACCCGAAAGCCGATTGGTACGTCTGGGCAGACGCCAGGCCGGACGGCACACCGCCCAACAACTGGCTGTCGATCTTCGGCGGCTCGGCGTGGCAATGGGACACCAGCCGCCAGCAATATTACATGCACAATTTCCTGGCCGAACAGCCCGACCTCAACTTTCACAACCACGAAGTCCAGGACGCATTGCTCGACGTCACCCGCTTCTGGCTGGAACGCGGCGTCGATGGTTTCCGGCTCGATACCATCAATTTTTACTTCCACAGCCAGGGTCTGGAAAACAATCCGCCGCTGCCGCCGGAAGAGCGCAACGACCAGACCGCGCCGGCGGTCAACCCCTACAACTACCAGGACCATCTCTACGACAAGAGCCGGCCCGAGAACCTCGGCTTCCTCGAACGGTTCCGTGCCCTGCTCAATGAGTATCCGGCAACCGCAGCGGTCGGCGAGGTCGGCGATTCGCAGCGCGGGCTTGAAGTGGTTGCCGCCTACACCGCAGGCGGCAAGCGCGTGCACATGTGCTACTCCTTCGATTTCCTGGCGCCGGAAAAGATCAGCGCGGGCAAGGTCCGCTCGGTGCTGGAATCCTTCGGCAAAGTCGCCAGCGACGGCTGGTCGTGCTGGGCCTTCTCCAACCACGACGTGATGCGCCCGGCCTCGCGCTGGGCCGCCAATGAGGCCGACCCGACCGCCTACCTCAAGGTCATCTCGGCGCTGCTGATGTCGTTGCGCGGTTCGGTCTGCATCTACCAGGGCGAGGAGCTTGGGCTCGGTGAGGCAGAGCTGCGGTTCGAGGATCTGCAGGATCCCTATGGCATCCGCTTCTGGCCGGAATTCAAGGGCCGCGACGGCTGCCGCACGCCAATGGTGTGGGATGGCAGCGCCAAGAATGGCGGCTTCTCCCAGGCAAAGCCCTGGCTGCCGGTGCCGGCCAAGCATCTGGCGCAAGCGGTCAATGTCCAGCAGGGCGACGAGGCTTCGCTGCTCGAGCACTACCGGCGCTTTCTCACCTTCCGGCGTGCCCATCCGGCGCTCGCCAAGGGCGACATCACCTTCATCGAAAGTGAGGGCGACACCGTCGCCTTCACGCGCCGCGCAGGCAACGAGCAGATCGTCTGCGTCTTCAATCTGGGAGCCGGGCCGGCCAAGGTTGACCTTGGCGGCCGATCGCTGCAACCTCTGCCCGGGCACGGATTTTCGGGGCAGGCGAACAGCGGTTCCATCGAGCTTGGCGGCTACGGCGCCTGGTTCGGGCGTCTCGACTGAATTTCCAATCACTGGAGGAAACCAATGGCCGATGTCACGCTAAGACAAGTGAAGAAGTCCTACGGCAATCTGAACATTCTCCACGGCATCGACCTCGATATTAAGTCGGGCGAGTTCATCGTCTTCGTCGGCCCGTCGGGCTGCGGCAAGTCGACATTGCTGAGATCGATCGCCGGGCTCGAGGAAATCACCTCCGGCGAGCTCAGAATAGCCGGCGAAGTGGTGAACGACGTGCCGCCGTCGAAACGGGGCATCGCCATGGTGTTCCAGTCCTATGCGCTCTACCCGCACATGACCGTCTACGACAACATGGCGTTCTCGATGAAGATCGGCAAAGAGAACAAGGCCGAGATCGACCGCCGCGTGCGTCAGGCCGCCGAGATCCTGCAGCTGACCAAATATCTCGACCGCCTGCCCAAGGCGATGTCGGGCGGCCAGCGCCAGCGCGTCGCCATCGGCCGGGCCATCGTGCGCAATCCGAAGGTGTTCCTGTTCGACGAGCCGCTTTCGAACCTTGATGCGGCGCTGCGAGTCGCCACCCGCATCGAAATCGCCAAGCTCAAGGAATCGATGCCCAACACGACCATGATCTACGTCACCCACGACCAGGTCGAGGCGATGACGCTCGCCGACCGCATCGTGGTGCTCAAGGACGGCCATATCGAGCAGGTCGGCACGCCGATGGACCTCTACAAGAAGCCCGGCAATCTGTTCGTTGCGCAATTCATCGGCTCGCCGGCCATGAATATCCTGCCCGCAACCATCGACAAATCAGGCAATCCGACCGTCGTCAGCCATGTCGGCGGACGCAAGGCAACCGTGCCGATCGCGACGCCGGCTTCGGCGAAGGGCGCTGCGGTGAGTTTTGGCGTGCGGCCGGAGGACCTGATCATCGCCAGCGGCGCGGACTATCTGTTCGAGGGGACGGTCGACTATGTCGAGCAGCTCGGCGAGGTGCAGCTGGTCTATGTCGACATCGGTCGCGCCGACCTGCCGCTGGTGACCAAGCTGCCCGGCAATGTCGAGGTCAAGCGCGGTTCGACATTGAGGCTGAGCGCCAATGGCGAGGACCTGCATATCTTCGACACCGATGGGCGGTCGTTTGCCCTTCATGAGGCTGAAGCGAAGGCGGCCTGACGCAGGACCGCGTCTTGGACGCAAAAAGAGCAGCGGGCCAGGCCCGCCACTCTTTTGTTGAAGATCAGCTTCGGCTGTTAACGGCCAAAGAGATTCCGGTCGCTGCCCTGAGGGGCGGACTTCTCTACGTCGCCCGACGAATTGAGCAGCTTCTCGACGAGGCCACCGCTGTTGCGGACCGAGCTCGTATGCGCGCTGTCAACCGAAGTAACCGCAGGCTGGTTGGCGCCGTTGGAGCCAAAGTTGTCGCTGCCGGCGAAGGCACTGCCGGTGATGGCCAGAACGGCGGCGGCAGCAATAAGGATCTTGTTCATTTTAGTCTCCTGAATTCTGGATTTCGCCAGACGACAGACACAGCTGCCGTCGGTTGCGAAATTGGTAATTAGCGACCGAAGAGGTTACGGTCGCTGCCCTGAGCGGGCGTCTGGGCAGCCGGTTCCGAGGTCTTGGTGGAAGCCGTGTACGACTGGTCCACAGCGGCGGCAGGCTGATTGGAGCCGTTCGAACCGTAGTTGTCGCTGCCCGCGAAAGCGCTGCCGGTGATGGCCAGAACGGCGGCGGCAGCAATGAGGATCTTGTTCATCTTAAATACTCCTGAATGTCCGAATTTCGAATGCCTGAAGTTCGCCAGGGCGGCGAGCGAGCCCGCCGTCGACTGGGAATCGGCTGTTAGTTGTTGCCGAAGAGGTTGTGGTCAGCACCCTGGGCAGGCGCCTGAGCAGCCGGTTCCGACTTCTTGGTCGAAGCGGTGTACGAGCTGTCGACAGCAGTGGCTGCCGCGGCGTTCGAACCGTAGTGGTCGCTACCAGCGAAGGCGCTGCCGGAAATGGCCAGAAGGGCTGCGGCAGTGAGAATGATCTTTTTCATTTTTGGTACTCCAGTATCGTCTTTTTTCCGTCCGTCTAGCGGCGTGTCTTGGAAATGAAATCGCGTCGTTCGGACAGCCCCGATGTGGGAGGGCAACCCCGCCTTTTCCAATCACGAAGTTGTTCCGTGTGGACCATGAATCCACACCTTGAAATTGTGCCAAGGGAATCTACGGGTACATTTTTCTTCTTCATATCAGTATGTTAGGTTTAGCCATCCGATGGATCACTGACTGTTTCAAAGCCCAGCGTTCACACCGTCCTGCACGCACCGTCAACAGAAACGAACCGTTCGGTTCGATTTTAGGGCAAGCTAATAGTCACTTTTCGAAGCCGTCAACCTTTTTTGACCCCCGCCAAGGGTCGGATTAGGGAAGATCGCGGCCGGCAAATGGCGGCCCGGGAGGCGGGATTTCGGCCCGCGACGATCTGCGGTGACGTTTCGCATGCCGTGTCGCGCCGCATGGATACGATGTCGTTTTCATGCCGACGGCGCGCCCGCGATCGTGGTTAGATCATACCATCTCAGGTGCCGCTTCGTGACGACGAGGCGGAGAATTGGGAAGCCGGTCAGAATCCGGCGCTGCCCCCGCAACGGTGGTGGAGTTCAAGTCGCAACGGGAGACCACTGGGCAACTGCCTGGGAAGGTGTCGCGATGGTCCGCAAGGACAACTCCAGAGCCCGGAAACCAGCCCGAGATTTTTAGACTCGACTGATCGCGGTGGGCGGTCAAGAGGTGGATAGCGCATGTCCGGCACCTAGCCGGCCTGCGTTTCAATCCTTCCTCCATCACCACCAGTTCAGTCCTTAGAAACGAGGACAGGACATGGATATCCGCAACGACATGCTGAGGCTCCTGAAGGGGCGCCGGCAAGGCTTTTCACTGGAGCAGCCCTTCTACACCGATCCAGACTACTTCAAGCTCGACATGGAGCTTATCTGGTATCGCGACTGGCTGTTCATCGGCCATGATTGCGAACTGCCGAAGCCGGGCAGCTACATCACCGTGCAGATCGGTGACTATCCGGTTGTCCTTGTCCGCGACCAGCAAGGCAAGATCAACGCCTTCCACAATTCCTGCCGCCATCGCGGCAGCCGCGTGTGCAACACGGAGAAGGGTACGGCGGCAAAGCTCGTCTGCCCCTATCATCAGTGGACCTATCAGCTGGACGGCCGCCTGCTGTTTGCCCGCCAGATGGCCGACGGTTTCGACAAGAGTGATTTCGGCCTGAAGCCGGTCGCCTGCGAGAGCGTCGGCGGCTACATCTTCATCTGCCTGGCCAAGGAGCCGGCGGATTTCGCGCCGATGCGGGCGATGATCGAACCTTATCTTTTGCCGCACCGTTTGCGTGAGGCAAAGATCGCCTTTGAGAGCACGATCATCGAGAAGGGCAACTGGAAGCTGGTCTGGGAAAACAACCGCGAGTGCTACCACTGCGTCGCCAATCACCCCGAACTGTGCAAGACCTTCCCCGAGGCTCCGACCGTGACCGGCGTCCAAGGCGCCGACAGCGACCCTGAAATGGTCGCGCACTGGGCCAAATGCGAGGCCGCTGGCTTGCCGAGCAAATTCCGCATCGATCCGGCAGGGCAGTACCGCGCCACCCGCGCGCCGCTGCTGCGCGATGCCGTCAGCTACACCATGACGGGAAAACGGGCGGTCCAGAAGAACCTGTCCGACAGCGTTTCAACCGACCGCATCGGCTCCTTGCTGCTCTACCACTATCCGACCACCTGGAACCATATCCTCGGCGACCACGCCGTCACCTTCCGCGTGCTGCCGATCAGTGCCACGGAAACCGCGGTGACGACGAAATGGCTCGTCCACAAGGATGCGGTCGAAGGCGTCGACTACGACCTCGCTGAGCTCACCCATGTCTGGACCGAGACCAACGACCAGGACCGCCGCATCGTCGAGGAAAACGCCTTCGGCATCCTGTCGCCGGCCTACGAACCAGGCCCCTATTCGGAGCTGCATGAGGGCGGCGTGATCCAGTTCGTCGAGTGGTACGCGTCGTTCATCGGGCCGCGCCTTGCCGAAGGCGGCCGGCCGGCCCTGCGCAGCGTCGCCTAGCCCAGGGGACAAGAGGATGAATGCGATGACGGACCTTGGCCTCTATCGCCATCTCGACCAGATGACGCCCTGGAACGACCGGCTGCAGGTGCTGGAAGTGATCGGCGTCAGCGACGAAGCGCCGGACGTGAAGACCTTCACCTTCCGCTCCGACAACCAGACCTGGTTCCGCTACAAGCCGGGCCAGTTCGTGACGCTGGAACTGCCGACATCGGAGGGGCCGCTGATGCGCACCTACACGCTGTCGTCCTCGCCGTCGCGGCCGTTCTCGATCGCGGTGACGGTCAAGGCGCAGGCAGGCAGCACCGGCACGCGCTGGATGTTCGACTATCTGACGCCGGGCTCACACGTCAAGGCCTATGGGCCGACCGGTGATTTTTCGCTGCATAGCCACCCGGCGGCCAAATATCTGTTCATTTCGGCGGGCTCCGGCGTGACGCCGATGATGTCGATGCTGCGCTGGTTGAACGACTGTGCGCCATGGACAGATGTCGGCTTCGTCAACTGTGCGCGCCGCCCGGAAGAGATCATTTTCCGCAAGGAACTCGAGCTGCTCGGCAGCCGCATGCCCGGCCTGTCGCTCGGCTTCATGATCGAGGAGCGGTCGAGCCGCGAGGGCTGGTTCGGCCATATGGGCCGCATCGACGCGATCCGGCTGCCATTGCTGGCGCCCGATTTCCGCGAGCGCGAGATTTTCTGCTGCGGCCCCGATCCCTTCATGCGCGCCGTGCGCGGCATGCTGGACGCCGCCGGCTTCGACATGGCGAAATACCATCAGGAAAGCTTTGCTGCGCCTGCCGTGGAGGAGATCCCGGCGCCATTCTCGCCGCCGGCGGAAGACGGCGCTGCTGCTGCCGTCGAGGCCGTGACACCAATCCGGTTTTCGCTTTCCGATGTCGACGCCGAATGCGTCGCCGGCCAGACCGTGCTGCAGACGGCACGCGCCTCTGGGGTGCGGATTCCCGCCGCCTGCGAGTTCGGCCTGTGCGGCACCTGCAAGGTGAGGAAGATCGCGGGCGATGTCGAGATGAGTCACAATGGCGGCATCCTCGATCACGAAATCGAGGACGGCTTTATCCTCGCCTGTTGCTCGAAGCCGCTTTCTGCGCTTGAAATCGAAGCGTGACCGGCTGCGCTCGCCCCCGAGCCTGCGCCATCTTGCCAAAAACCCTGCAAATGGTTAGACGCCTGCAACGGTGGGGTTGACCGTAAGGCCCGAAGATCATCTCCGCGGCCTGCTCGGCGGGGGAGCAAACATGCGACAATCCGGCATCTATGCCATTGCCAGCAAGGATATCGTCTTTGAATCCTTCGACGGCGAAGCCGTCGTTCTTGACCTGACCACGGGCAAATATTTCGGCTTCTCTGATTCAGGCAGCAGACTTTGGGATGCACTGTCGTCCGGCGTACCTGCCTCCGAACTGGTCGGCGCCGCGACCGGCATTGGCGCCCTCGATGCCGCCGCGATTGACGGCTTTGTTTCACAATTGCTCGAATTCGGTTTGCTGGCGGCCGTAACCGATGGCGTGGCAAGACAGGCTCCAAGCGAATTGCTGGCTCAGCTCGCCGCTGCCAGAGAGCCCCTCAAGGTCGACATCCATGACGATCTCGCCGATCTCATTGTCGTCGATCCCATCCACGAGGTCGAGGAGCCCCTCGGCTGGCCCGCGGTGAAGCAGGCCAACTGAAGCGCCATCAGGTTCTCGTTGCCGGACAGCTCCGGAACAGGCAGACCATGCCGAACGTCACTCTCGAAAACCTGACTGACTACGCACGCCATGTCCTGGCGCAAGCGGAGAGCAGCGCCGCGCATTATCCGCTGACCCGCGAGGTGGGCTTGCCGCATCTGGATCTGACCGCGCATGTCAGCCCCGGCGCGTTGGCGGATGCCGTCGCTCATGGCTTTGTCAGTGCTCCGGGCAACCGAACGCCTGCCGACATCTGCCGCATCTTCGTCGCGCATCCCGGTATTGACGGCATCGCGGTACCGGCAAGTTGGGGCCAGGGACCCTTCACGCAGCATGGCTTCGCCACCCGGCTGGCCGAGGCCGGATTGCGCGGCAACCATTTCCACGACCTGGATTTCTGGCAGTTCTATGATCCGCAACGTCGCGTTGGCGTGCAATTGATGGCTTCGGCCGATGCCTTTCCACCGTGGGAGCCGGGAGCGCCGCTGCGGGCTTTCCTGCATTGGGAATATGCGGCACGTGGCATGCGGCTGGCCCATGCGGGGACGCTCGGCACCAAGGGCAAGGGCGTGCTGTTGGCCGGGGCGGGCGGCGCCGGGAAATCCGGAACCGTCGCCGCCGGCCTCCTCAACGGACTGGACAGCGTCGGCGACGACTATGTGCTGGTCGACCTCTCCAACGGCGTGACTGCCCACCCACTGTTTTCAACACTCAAACAGGATCCCCAGGGGTTCGTTCGGCTTGGGCTGAAGCATCGGCTGAAAGCGCATGGTCCGCTCAACTGGCAAGGCAAGCATGCTTTTCACATTGATGACATCGCGCCCCGGCCGGTGCCCGAAACTCTGGACATCATCGCGCTGCTGGTGCCACATATCGGCGGAGGCGAGGCAAGTTCGATCGTGCCGGTGTCGCGCAGGGATGCCATGATTGCCTTGGCGCCGTCGGGCATAGCGCAGATGCCGGGCGAGCGGGAGAGCGGCTTTCGCTTCTTCAGCGATCTGACCCGCCTGCTGCCGTGCTATCGTCTGTCGCTGGGGACGCAGCCACAGGAGATAGCCGGTACGATTGCGGACTTTCTCACGCGGGGCGCTTCGTGAAACTGAGCGTGATAATGCCCGTCTACAACCGTGAGCGCTATGTCGTTTCGGCATTGCGCTCGCTGGTGCGGCAGCGGGACGCCGCCGATCTCGACATCATCGTCATCGACGACGGCTCGACCGACGGCTCTGCTGGGGCCGTGCGCTCGATGATGCGCGAAAACCCCTGTATCCGACTGTTCCAGCAATCCAACATGGGCGTGGCCAGGGCGCGCAACGCCGGGCTGCGGCAACTGCCGCCGGATGCGGAGTTCGTTTCGTTTCTGGATTCTGACGACATCTCGCTGGCCGGACGGTTCAAGAAGGACCTCGCGCGCTTCAGAGCAGACCCCGGACTCGAGCTGACCTACTCGCTGATGACGCTGGTCGAGCGGATTGACGATGAGCGGCTGAAACCGGCAGCCGACAGCCGCACGATGACGCTTCGGGGAATTTCGCTGAGCGCCGCCGTGTTCAGCAGGGGGCTTGTCGACCGGACGGGCGAGTTCGATGAGGATTTCGAGCAGGCTGAGGATACCGACTATCTGCTGCGCGTTTTCGAGGCGGGACCGAACTACGAATTGTTGGACGCCGTCGCGATCTACTACCGACGCCATGCCGGAAATATCACCAAGGAACATAGCGGCAGGGTCCGCAACCACTTGCGTGCAATCCACAAGTCGATGCGGCGGCGCAAGGCCGATCCTGCAAGGCGAGAGGTCCAGGGCATCTTCGAATTGAAGAGTCCCACCGATTGGCGGATGCTATGATGCTCGACACAATCAAGTCGGATCAGCCAAGCCCGCAACGCTGCCGGAGACGCCCATGAAGCTGAGCGTCATCATGCCCGTCTACAATCGCGAACAATTCGTTGGCCTCGCGCTGCGCTCGCTGCTCAGGCAGCGCGAAGACATCGATCTCGACATCATCGTCATCGACGATGGGTCGACCGATGGCTCGGCAGCCGTCGTACGGTCGTTGATCGACGAGGCCCCGTGCATTCGTCTTTTCCAGCAGAGCAATGGCGGCGTCACAAAGGCGCGCAATGCAGGGCTGAAGCAGTTGCTGCCGCAGACCGGCCTGGTGTCGTTTCTCGATTCGGACGACATCTCCCCGACAGGGCGCTTCAAGGCGGATCTCGCCTGCTTCGAAGAGAATCCTGGCCTCGACCTGACCTATTCGCGCATGACGCTGGTCGACAAGATAGATGGCGAGACGCTGGAACCGGCCGCCGACAGCCACTCCATCACCGTGCGAGGGATCCACCTGTCCGCCGGGATCTTTGCGCGAAACCTCATCGAGCGCACCGGAGATTTCGACGAGGATTTCAAACAGGCCGAGGACACCGACTATCTGTTGCGTATCTTTGAGAACCAGACAAAATACGTTATGCCCGATACGGTGGCTCTCTACTACAGGCGTCATCCCGGCAACATGACCAAGGAAGCCGATGTGCCCTTTCGCGAGTTCATGCGCGCCATTCACAAGTCGATGAAGCGTCGTAAGGCCGACCCCAACTTGCGCCGGGTGGAGGGAATCTTCGACTTCAAGGATCTCGCGCAGTGGCGGTTCCTTTGATGGCAGCCTACGGCGTCGTCATTCCGGCTTTCAACGCGGCCGCCACCATCGGCGCGGCCCTGAACTCCGTCCTGGCCCAGACGGCAAGGGCGGAGGCCGTCGTCGTGGTCGATGACGGTTCGACCGACGATACGGCTGCGGTGATCGATGCGATGAACCTGCCGGTGAGGGTGCTGCGACAGGACAATGCCGGACCCGGCAGCGCAACGACCCGTGGCATTGCGGCACTCTCGACGCCGCTCATCGCGACGCTCGATGCCGACGATTTGTGGTTGGCGGACAAGATCGAAAAGCAGCTGGTCCATCTCGACCGTCATCCCGGGACAACGGGCGTCTTTACGCATTGGCGGACGTTTCGCGGCGACAGCCCCGATTTGCCCGATGCGACCAGTGGAGCTGGCTGGTCGCGCACGACGATGATGATCCGCCAAGAGGTGGTGCAGAGCGTCGGTCCCATCATCGACCCACCAGGCGGCCGCGGCGAGATGATCGACTGGATCGCCCGGGTTCGTGAGGCAGGCTTTGCCCTTGCCATGCTCGACGACGTGCTTGCATTGCGCCGCATCCGTCCGGGCAGCCTTTCCTACGGCCGCGATCCGGCACGCGACCGGGGCTACCTCCAGGTCGCAAGGCTCGCAATGCAGCGGCGAGCCCAGAACAAGGCAGGTTCCAGTTGAACGCCACGCCCGTTCGCCGCATCGGCCGCCGCTTCCCGGACTATGGCTGGTCGTGGCCCACCGGCCAGCTGGACCTGTTGCTGAAGGCGGCGCTGCTCTCCGATGAGGACGCAGCCGCTGCCTGTGCCGCGCGCTGGCTGGACGAGAACGACATCGATCTCGTCTCGTTTCGAGAACATCGCCTGCTCGCCGCCATCTCCGACAGGTTCGGCAGGAAGCTGGCCGGGCATGCCGCCCATCCGCGCCTCGTCGGCCTGCAGAAGATGCTGTGGACGAAGTCGCGCATGGCGATGCGCGAGGCCGAGCCGGCGCTGAAGGCGATGGCCGACGGCGGCGCCGACATCATGCTGATAAAGGGCGCCAGCCGCATTGCCTTGAACGCGTCGGCGCAGCGTGGCCGGGTGGCGCATGATATCGACATATTGGTGCGCCCGCGCGACATGGCTGCCGTCTTCGACATCTTGCGCGATCGCGACTGGCAGATCGCCTCGGGCGTCAGCGCGCAATATCTGCGAACCCGGTTGGCGTCGCTGCGGTCGATGAACTTCTTCAAGGGCCGTTTCGGTGACATCGACCTGCACCAGCTCGGCTATGACGGGTCGCAGACGAGCGCGGAAGACGACCTGGCGATCTGGCAACGGGCGGTCCCGGCACAATTCAGCGGCGTCGCGGTCTTCGTGCCGTCGCCGGCCGATCGCATGGCCCTGGCCATCGCCCATGGCGGCCTCGACGCCCATACCCACAGCGACTGGCTTGTCGACTGCGCGGTCGCCATCCATGGCGAAGACGTCGATTGGGACACGTTCCTCGACATCGTCGGCAGACGCGGCCTGGCGGTTCCAGCGGCGGTGGCGTTATCCTATCTAACGTTCGAGATCGGCATTCCGGTGCCGGAACCGACAATGGCCAGAATCTTGGACATGGCCGACGGGGTTGGCCTGTCGCGTTGGTCGTCGGTTCTGCAAGCCAAGCCGCGCACGGATTTCGGCGGCCTGGTCTGGCTATCGCGCGGGCTTGCCAAGCAGTTGCGCCTGAAGCGGAAGAAGGGCCGGTTGCAGCAGGAGCCGCCCGCCACACCTTGGCGCGGCAGATCGGCCGCGCGCAAGCCTCAAGCAGCATCGGCGCCTTTGGTGTTTTCGCAGGCCATCGCCTGTCCGCAAACGACCGGCGACATGATGCTCGAAATCACCGTCAGGATCGGCGTTCCGCCGGTCCGGCGCCGCATCGAGATGGAGATCAATGACGGTGGCGAGCATATTGCCCGCCTGCGCGCCATGGCCATCAGCCGGTCCGGCAGGGAACGCGTGCTGCATTTTCGCGGTAAGGTGACGCTCGGCGGCGCGCGAGTTGCCTTGACGCTCGAGGCGCGACCATCGCGACAGTTTCGCGAGTGGAACGACGCGGCCACGGTGGCCGCCTATGGCGCCTTGCCTTTCCAGTTGCTGTCGGCGGATTTCTCACCGGTCGGCTGAAGGAAGGTCCATCCGGCAGCTATCAGGGGTCCGGAGTGATCAGCCTCAAGGATGGAAAATAGGTCTGGTAGCGACCGACATCACGGGTCAGCAGCGGAAGCTTGGCGACGGCGGCATGTGCGCCGATGAAGAAGTCAGGCAAGACGCCGGTCCTCGATCCTCCTGATCGGCGGTATTGCGTGAATACCTTTCCAGCAAGGAAAAGGGCGGCTCTTGGCATCGGAGCCATTTCGAGACCGGCCGCCTCCAGAAATGCCTCAAGATCCTCGATTCTGATGTAGCGAACGGCAAGTTCTGCATAGACCGCATCATTGATCAACAATGGCCCATCGAGGCTTGCCGCCTCGAGTTGCGCGATCGACCAGCCCGCCCAATTGGGATCGTCCGTAACAAGGTCGAGCAGAACGTTGGTGTCGACGAACGTCACGCTCCGCCACGCGTCAGCGCCATGATCGCCTCGGTCGTGAGCCCCTCGCCGGCATGGCCGCGCAGATTGGCGAAGCGGCTCGCAGGCGGCTTTCTGTCAACCCGAGCCAACACCACGCTGCCATCGGCGGCGCGCCGGAAATCGACTCTGCTGCCCGGGACGATCCCCAGGAGGTCGCGGACGGGTTTGGGAATGGTCACTTGTCCCTTTGCCGTGACGGTGGTGGCCATCTTCACTCCTTGGTAATACCATATTCCGACAAGGTATTACCTCATCGGTCGATTTTCAAGGCTTGAAGCATCGTGTCTCGACCGAACCGCCAGAGTCCGTTCAAACTCCGTAGCGTTCGGTGCGAATGATTTCCGCTGCAACGCCGGCATCGATCAGCGCTTGGGCGGCCGCGGAAACGAAGGCGTTGGAGCCGCAGACGAAGGCGATGCCAGGCGGCTCCGGCAGCCGCGTCATGGCTTGAACCATCATCGCGACGTCTACCCGCCGCGCATAGTCGGCTGGACGGCGTGCGGCTTCGCGCGTCAGTGTCAGCATCAGGTCGAAGCCGTCCTGGCGTTCGTCGAGGGCGATCAACTCGTGACGAAAGATCACTTCGTCCCAGACCCGGACCGAAAAGACCAGGACGACGGGCACCGCTGAATTGCGCGCGGCGCGGTGGCGGAGCATCGACATCAAGGGCACGACGCCCGAACCGCCGCCGACCAGAACAAGCGGTCCACTCTCATCCTCCGGCCAGACGAAATGCCCGCCAAGCGGCCCGCGCAGTTCGATTTCATCGCCCACTGCCGCGACCTCGTGGAAGAAGGGCGAGACCTCGCCATCGTCGAGTTTTTCGATCGCCAGTTCGATTGCGCCGCTCGTTTCGGGCGCGGAGGCGATGGAATAGGAGCGGCGCGCCTGATAGCCGTCCGGCGCCGTCAGCCTGACGTCGACATGCTGCCCGGCGCGATAGGCGAAGGGCCGAGAAGGCTGGAAAAAGAAGCTGGTGACACGCGGCGTGCGCTTTTCGATGCGGACAATGCCGGCTGTTTGCCAGGGCGACTGCACTGCCGCCGCATCGCTCATGGATCGTCCGTGTAGCGCTGCTCGCGCCATGGGTCGCCATAGATATGGTAGCCGCGCAATTCCCAGAAACCGGGCTCGTCTCGCGTGGTGAATTGCAGGCCGTTCAACCATTTGGCCGACTTCCAGAAATAAAGATGCGGCACCAGCAGCCTTGCCGGGCCGCCATGGTCCGGTGTGATCGGCTTGCCTTCGTAGAGCAGCGCCACCATGGCCTTGCCGGCGGTGAGGTCCTTGACCGGCACGTTGGTGGTGTAGCCGTCGAACGCGTGCGCCAGCGTGAAGCCGGTCGGCGGCTCCACACCCGCATCGGCAAGGATATCGTCGACCAGCACGCCCTGCCACGGCGTGTCGAACTTGGTCCATGCTGTCACGCAATGGATATCGCGTGTCATCTTGGTCATCGGCAGCGCGTTGAACTCGGTCCAGTTCCATTTCTTGATCGGGCGTGGCCCATGTTTCAGCGTGAAAGACCAATCCTCGGTACGCACGCGCGGCGTCGGACCGGCCGACAGCACCGGGAAACCCTGTTCCAGATATTGGCCTGGCGGGATGCGGGCATCGCCATCGTCTGGCGGGCGCCGTCCTGAAGAGAAACCTCGGGTGACCATAGCGGCAATCCCCATGCAATCAGGCCACTATCGGCCTGACGCAATGTTCTCGAAGATGTCGTGACGGGCAACCTAAATCTTGCCGGGCGGAGACCGGCGGGACCGTCACCGATGGACCTGCCGGTCCCATGTTCACGTCAACGCCAGTTCTCAGCCACTGGCAAAAGGCACCGCGATGTACATTTGAGCGTCGCCACGCTCGACCAGCAAGAGCACCGATTTCCTGCCGGACTTGCCGGCCAAGGCGATCGCCTGCGTTACCTGCCTGGCATTCTTGACCGGCACCTGATTGACGGCAACGATGATGTCGCCGGCCTGAATTCCGGAAGCGGCGGCCGCTTTGTCGGGGTTGACGCTGGCAACCACCGCGCCGTGCTGCTTGCCGGCTAGGTTCATCTGCTGGCGAATGTCGGGCGTTATATCCATCAAACCGAGTCCTATCGCGGGAGCGCGCCCGGCGCTCGGCGCGTCGGACCCGTCGTCCAGCGACGCGGTCTTCGCATCGGCGCTGTTTTGGCCGACATCGACGGAAATCCGCATCGGCTTGCCCTTGCGCCAGACATCGACCGTTTCCCTGGCGCCCGGCGCGACATCGGCGACCGCCCGCGACAGGTCCTTGGGATCCTTCACGTCCTGCCCGGCAAAGCTGGTGATGACGTCACCCGTCTCGATGCCGGCCCTTGCCGCCGGCGAACCGTCGTTGACCTCTGAAACCAGCGCGCCGCCGGAATGGTCGAGCCCGATGGCGCTCGCGACATCCGGTGTCACCTCCTGGATCTGAACGCCGAGATAGCCGTACTGGATGGAGCCGCCCTTCATCAACTTGGCGACCACCTTCTGGGCCTGATCCGATGGAATGGCAAAGCCGACGCCGACGCTGCCGCCATTGGGTGAATAGATTGCCGTGTTGATGCCGACGACATTGCCGGCGACATCCACCAGCGGGCCGCCGGAATTGCCGTGGTTGATCGGCGCGTCGATCTGGATGAAATCGTCGAACGGGCCGCTATGCAGGTCACGGCCGCGCGCCGAGACGATACCTGCCGTGACGGTGGTGCCGATGCCGAACGGGTTGCCGAAGGCCAGCACCTGGTCGCCTGGCATGAGCTTGTCGGAATCACCCCATTTGACGGTCGGCAGGGGTTTGTCCGACTTAATCTTGAGTACGGCGAGATCGTTCTTGGCATCGCGGCCGACAAGCTTGGCCGGAAGTTCGGTGCCGTCGTCGAGTGTCACCTTGATCGAAGAGGCACCATCGATGACGTGATTGTTGGTGACGACGGTGCCATCCGCGCCGACGATGAAGCCGGAACCCAGCGCCTCGGCGCGCTGCGGTTGCTGTTGTGGCGGCGTCTTGGGCGTCGGCATGCCCTGGTCACCGAAGAACTGGCGGAAATAGTCATCGAAGGGCGAGCCGCCGTCGAAAGGAGATGCATCGCTCATCGTTTCAGGTTGTGCCTTCATGACGGTGGTGACCGTCACCACCGCCGGCTTGTCGGCGGCAACGATGGGTGCGAACGAGCCATTGGGCGCGGTGATTCCGGCGACAGGTGTCTGGGTTGTCGGAATAGTGTTGCTCTCGCCTTGGGCGAAAGACATGACGAAGGGGGATATGATCAGCGCAGCGCCCAGCAAGGCCGCGACGCGATGCCTACGAAGGATATCTGACATGGTCGTTTGTCCGGGCGAGAGTTGATCCAGCGCCGTGGCCTCTCCCGTGCGGGGAAATCGGTCATCGGCGTGTCGAGGTCGCAATTGCCCGTCTCGCCTACATGGCAGCCAACCGGATCGACGGCCTTGCATCTAGGGCGCGGATTGGCCCGATTTAGGGTTTTAGGGCGACCTTACGAAGATTTAATATCCGCACGGCGGCAGGGCCGCAAAGTCGTCGGGCCGCACCTTGCCGTCTCGCTGGAGCCTCAGCCACGGCGGTTCGCTTGAGATAGGCCGTGGCAATCTCGCGCATGCGCTTGCCGTCGAAGCTCGGTCCGTGTCCACCATGACCGATGCGGATCGGCAGGTCGAGCAGGCGCCGCATCGTGCTGACATAGGCGGCTCGGTCGGAATCCGGCAGGTCGTCGATCAGCATGGCGTCGTAGATGGCATCGCCGCTGAAGAACAGGCCGTCGACCTCGTCGAACAGCGCGATCGAATCCGGTGAATGGCCCGGCAAATGCAGCACGCGAAATTGCCGGTCGCCAAGATCGACGACATCGCCCTCGTCCAGGGTTCGCGTCAACGGCGCGGGCGGGATCCTGTAGTCGGCCGACTTCCATCCGGGCGCCGGCAGTTTCGAGACGGCACCGTCGAGGTCATGGAACATGTAGGCGTAGGTCGCGGCCTCATCCATGGTCTCGAACCGGGCCGCGCTCATCCTTGGCCCGGCCCGCAACGGGAATTCATGCAGCGAGCCGACATGGTCGAGATGGATGTGGGTGGCAACGACCAGCAGCGGCTTGCCCTCCGCCGTCTCGATCTGCGGCGCCAGCGGACAGATGCCCATGCCGGTGTCGACCAGCAAATCAGCATCGCGACCGCGCAGATGCCAGATATTGGCCCGAACATAGGCATGGACGAAGGGCTCGGTCAGCATCGTCGTCTTGTCGTCGACGACGCTCCTGCTGAACCAGTCGGGCATCACCTGTGAGCCGGGCATCAAGTGTGAGCCCGGCATGAGAAGCGAGCCGGGCATCAGACGAAGGGCTTCCCGACCTTGTACTTTTCCGGCACCAGCCGCTTGAGATAGGCCATGCCGGCATCCGACAGCTGATTGACATCGGGCTTCATGAAATCGTCCGGCATGTGGCGTGTCTTGCCGGCGACGTTCTTGAGCGGCACTTTCTTCAGCACCGTTCTGGTGCCGTCATATTGCAACGCCACCGAGCCGCCGCCCTGTTCGGCGACGGTGACGGCGAAAGCGCCGGCATCGAACGCCTCCTGCGCGTCGACCGCGCTGATGGCGCCGATATAGCCGCGCGGCATGTAGCCGAGCGCATCGACGCGGGCCCGCTTGCCCGGCAGGCCTTCCGCCAACGCGCGCTCGAGTGCGGCCGGCAGGTCGCTGCCCGACAGCTTGACGTTGCCGTGCGCGTCGCGCTCGAGCTTGTCCGGCGGCACCAGGCTTTCGACCAACGCCTTGCCGTCGGCGGTGCTGACCCCTTCCGAAACGGCGACGATGCAGCGCTTGTGGCGATCGAGCGTGGCACGCACGTCGTCGATGAAGCCGGCGGCTGAGAATGGGCGCTCGGGCACGTAGACGAGGTGCGGGCCGCTGTCGGGGTCGAGCTGCCAGGCGGCCGCGGCCGCGGTCAGGAAGCCCGCATGCCGGCCCATGACGATGCCGACATAGATGCCGGGCAGCGCACGAAAATCGAGATCGACGGACAGGAAGGCGCCGGCGACGAACTCGGCCGCCGAAATGAAGCCCGGCGTGTGGTCGTTTTCCTCGAGATCATTGTCGATGGTTTTTGGCGCATGGACGAAGGCAATTGAGCCGCCGGCGGCATCGGTCAGGATCTGCTGGGTACCCGACGTGTCGTTGCCGCCGATATAGATGAAGGCGTCGGCGCCGGCCTTCTTCAGGCCGTTGAGGATGACATCGCAATAGGCGGCGTCGGGCTTGTCGCGGGTCGAGCCGAGGGCGGCGCTCGGCGTGCCGGCAATCAGCCGCAGCCGGTCCTCGGGGATGGCGGAAAGGTCGACATAATTGCCGTCACGGATGCCGCGCACACCATGGATGGAGCCCAGCACCTTGGCACCTGGATGCCGCTTGCGGATCTCCAGTGTCGCCCCGACAACCGTCTGGTTGATGACGGCGGTTGGGCCGCCGCCCTGCGCGATGACAAACGTTCCAGCCATGCTTGATTTCTCCCGGCGCGATGGTTTTCAAGGCACCTTGGCCTGTCTTGCTGCATCGCGCAACGGGAGTTTCGAGCGGCGCCAACACGCCGCATAAGCGTCAGACGACGACGACCGGATTTTTTTTGGAGACGCGGCTGTAGAGGTCGATGATGTCCTGGTTGATCAGGCGCACGCAGCCCGACGACATCGCCTGGCCGATGCTCCACCATTCGGGCGAGCCGTGGATGCGATAGCCGGTGTCCTTGCCGTCCTGGTAGATGTAGAGGGCACGCGCGCCGAGCGGATTGGTGAGGCCGCCGGGCTGTCCGGCTTGCCATTTCACCAGTTCAGGCTTGCGGGCAATCATCTCCGGCGGCGGCGTCCAGGTCGGCCATTCCCTGCCGTACTGGATGTTGGCGCGACCCGACCAGCGGAAGCCATCCTTGCCGATGCCGACGCCGTAGCGAATGGCGTCGCCACCCGGCTGGACGAGATAGAGCATGCGCTCCTTGAGATGGACGACGATGGTGCCGGGCGCCTCGCCTGTCGTGTCGACGACGATCTGGCGGCGGAATTCCGGCTTGACCTTCAGATATGGCACTTCCGGCACGTTGAAGCCGCCGTCGGTCAGCCCGGCATACATGACGCCGGGGCTGGTGATGTTCTTGTCGACGCTGATGCTTGGCCGGATCGGCCGCACGGAACCCGTGGTGACGTCGTCGAGCTCGAGCGCCGGCAGACCCAAGCCCGAGGTCGAGCAACCGGCGGCGCTCAGCAGCGCGAGCGCCCCTGCCCCGGACAGGATGGCGCGGCGGGAAAGATGATGATCGGTTTCGATTGCGTCGCCATTTCGCGGCGGCGTCAGACCTTGCGGCAACTCACGCATATACCCAGACCCTACGCTGTCGGCGGGAAGCACGGTCCGGCCGGATAGCGGGCATTTTCATCATTCATGGTTGATAAAGCGTGAAGACGTTGCACAGCCTGCATTTGCGCATGGCCTTGACGATGTCCGACCTTCTTGCCTGGGCTTGAACGAAGGCTGCTGCACAAAAAGACCTCGGTCGGGTCATATTCCCGGCGCCGGCGTTTCCTACTCCTCAAACCATCAGCGAGGGGCCTCCATGTGCAAGATCTTAAAAACCGACATCAAGCTTTTTGCCGCTGCCATTGTCGCGGCGGCAACCGTTCTCGGTGCCAATGTCAGCCTGGCCGATATCGTGAGCACGCTGAGCGGCGCGAACTGACACCGATCTGCCGCTGGCGCAGTCAGGGAAATCGCCTCTTTACATTCTCCTGGGCCTAAGGATTTATCCTCTTCTTTAAGCTCAAGGGAGACGAGCATGTCCTTCGAAAACTGGGCCGCCTTCGCCGCCGCGTCGACGATCCTCCTCATCATTCCGGGTCCGACCATCCTTCTCGTCGTGTCCTACGCGCTGGGCCAGGGCTGGCGTACCGCTCTGCCGATGGCCGTCGGCGTGGCGCTGGGGGATTTCACCGCGATGACCTTGTCGATGCTGGGCATCGGCGCACTGCTGGCCGCGTCGGCGACCGTCTTCACCATCCTGAAGCTGATCGGCGCCGGCTATCTGATCTATCTCGGCGTGAAACTGTTTCGCGCCGGCGGCGCGCTGAAAGCCGAACCGCGCACCGACGCGGTCTCCTCGGCCAAGATGATGGCGCACGCCTGGCTGGTCACCGCGCTCAACCCGAAAAGCATCACCTTCTTCGTCGCCTTTCTGCCGCAGTTCCTCGACCGGCACGCCGATTTCTGGACGCAGATGCTGATCTTCGAGACGACCTTCCTGGCGCTCGCCTTCGCCAATGCCTTTGGCTATGCGCTGATCGCCTCACGCGCACGCAACGTGGTGCGCAATCCCAAGGCGATCCGCATCTTCAACCGCACCGGCGGCACGCTGCTGGTCGGCGCCGGCATCGCCACGGTGGCGATGCGCTCCAGCAATTAGCTGTCTTTTTGCTCATGACCCCGAAATTGTTTTTCGGGGTCATGACCGGCCTTACCATTTGACGCTGAACCCAAGATTGCCTTCGAGTATCCGAC
The DNA here is from genome assembly GCF_003997735.1 of Mesorhizobium sp. M7A.F.Ca.MR.148.00.0.0. Classification (NCBI taxonomy): domain Bacteria; kingdom Pseudomonadati; phylum Pseudomonadota; class Alphaproteobacteria; order Hyphomicrobiales; family Phyllobacteriaceae; genus Mesorhizobium; species Mesorhizobium sp. M7A.F.Ca.MR.148.00.0.0. The sequence goes on from NZ_RZTB01000007.1 coordinate 35,827, forward strand.
GCTCGTCGCCGCCGAGATTGGTGGTGTAGTCGCCGGTGGCGAAGATGCTGACCTTGTCCGTCACCTTGGCGATCACACCGCCACCGAATTCGAACGAGGTCGATCTGCCCTCGGTGGAGATATCGGTGGTGTCGAAATTGACATGGCTCGTGCCGCCGAAATCGTGCCAGATGTTGGCCTTGAGGTACGGCTGCAGCGCCATGCCATTGATCGTTGTTTCGCCTTGCAGCCGTGCGCCGAGCCGGCCGGTCACGTTGCCGTCGGTATCGAAGGAAACCGAAGCAAAGCGGTCCGATGCATCGTCGAGCGACAGTTGCTGCCAGACCAGTTGCGCCTGCGGTTCAAGCGTCCAGCCTTGCCCCAGCGCGATGGGATAGCCGCCTTCCAGCGAAGCGGTGACACCGGTCCCGCCGACGTCGATGCCGATGCCGCGCGACGATGTTGCGTCTCCGCCGAAGAAGGTGGCCATGAGGACGCCGTCCAGGTACCAGCCACCCTGACCGATCCGGGTCCAGTAGCCGCCGACGCTGGTGCCGTTGATATCCATGCTGCCGACGGACAGATTGTCCCAGCCCAGCGCCTGGCCGCGCACGTCGCCATTCATGCTGGCATAGGCGACGAACAGGCCGGCGCGATCGGTCTGGCCCGACGCGGTTTCGCGGCCGAACAGATCGAAGCCCGCCTGGAGGCCGAACAGGGTGCCGTCGAAGGACGGCGATACCGTTCCTGAATACGCCATCTTGCTGTCCTGGCCGAAGATGCGGCCCCAGACCGGCGACAGCTCGGTGTTCGACAACAGGCTCTGCTCGCCGCGCCGTTCGTGGAAGGTGCCGAGCGTCGTCATCGCCAGATGTTCGGCGACCGGGGGCAAGGCGGAATAGACCGGAACCTCGATGCGATAGAGCAGGATCTCCTCGCCCGCCGCCGGTGTCGGCAGGTCAGGCACATCCGTTGGCACAACCGGCGGCGGAGGGGGCGGATCCGCAACTGGTGCCGGCGGTGGTGCCGGCGGCGGCTCGGGCTCCGGATCGGCGGCCTGCACCGGCGGTGTCGGATCGACCGGCGGGTTGTTGATGTCGCCCTCGGTCGGAGGCGGCGTCGGCGGCAGCTCGGAAGGCGGCGGCGGCGGCGGTTCGGCCGCCGGCGGCTCAGGTTCCGGCGGCGCAGTAGGTTCCAGCACTGGCGGGGCGGCGGCCGGCGGGGCCGGCGTGTTCAGCGTCGAGCGCAGGTACCAGTTCTCCTCGCTGCCGGCGCTGACGCCGCCCTTGAACAGGTAATACTCAAAGGCACCGGCGGCGACCGGGGCGTCGAGCGCGAATGTCGTGGCGCCCGAGGTGGCCCCGTTGATTGCCTGGACGACCATGATGCCGTCCTGCGTGGTCGCAGCCCCCGCGCCGCCGAGATTGACCACGGAGATGCCGGTCGAACCGGAAGCCGTTCCGCTCGACAGGACCAACTTGTCGGATGCGGAGGAATCGTCACCGAGCTCGGTCTGGATAAGCAGCAGGCCACCCAGCCCGACATAATTGCCCGAAATCGTCAGGCTGTCGGTGGCGCCGGTGCTGCCATTGGTCGGGTCGATGCGGCCGGCATTGGTGACCTGCGCCAACTGGCCTGCCGTAAACGCCTGGATCGCCGCATTGAAGCCGCCGCCATAGAGCGTGCTCGCGGCATCGACATTGAGCGAACCTGTGCCGGTGCCGCTATCGCCGAGCACCAGATTGCTGTCCATCGTCAGTTCGGTGTCGTTGGTGGCGTCGATGCTTTCCCAGTTCTGAAGGCGGCTGACCCCATCCAGTTTGACGTTGTCCAGGGTCAGCGCATCGGTGCCGGCACCACCTGATATGGCATCCGTGGCACCGAGATTGGCGTTGGTGAGGTTGCTGAGCCTGGCGGTGTCGTTATCGCCACCGAGATCGACGGCGCCATAGATGATGCCGCCACCGTTCCAGACGAAATTGTCGGCGCCAAAGCTCATCAGTATATCGCCACCGACCGTGCCGCCGGTGACCGTGACGCTGTCATTGCCGCCGCTGACGCTGATGTTGCCGCCGATGGTGCCGCCCGACAGGATGATCGTGTCCTTGTCGAAGCCGGTGACGAGGTTGCGGTCGATGGTGCCGCCGGACATGTTGAAATAGTTCTGGTCGAGCTTCATGTTGACGCGGCCGATGCGGCCGCCGGTCATCACGGCGCGGTCGCCATCGTCGAAGAAATCGACGATGCGGCCGCCGGTCATGGTGAAGGTGTCGAGGCCGTCGCCCTGGTTGAGCGAGCCGATCTGGCCGCCGCTCATGTTGAAGTCGTCGATGCCGGCGCCCTGCTGGACATTGCCGCCGACGGTACCCGCGCCAATGGTGAAGAAATCCGTGCCGCCACCCTGATCGACGGTGCCGGTGATGGTGCCGGACTGCATGTCGATGCGGTCCGTGCCGACGCCAAAGCTGACATTGCCTGATATCTGCCCGGTGCCGCCGGCAGGAAAATTGAGCGTGTTGTCGCCATCGGCATCGGTGAGGCTGCCGCCAGAGTCGCCGCTATCGCAGGTGTAGACGGTGTTTCCAGCGGATGGACCCAGCACGCATGCGGCAAACGCGGCGGAGTTGGGCAGCAACGCAAAGGCCGTAGTTGAGAAGATGCTAATAAGCCAAGGATGTAGCGGATGTGGCTTTCGCCGTGGCGAAGCAACTGTCACCTGCGCATCCTCCGAACGACTGATCGGAAGCGAGTTCTTCATATGCCGCATCGCGTCCCCTCTCGATTCGCGATTCCAGCCCCGCCAGCCGCCGTAATGAAGACACAATTCATTCGATTTTACAAAGCCTAATCTGCCCCGCATGGTTGCTAAACTGCAAAGACTACTGAAATGATCTGGCGTAGCGTGCGGTTGGCGTGTCCGTGGCCCATGCTTTAGGATCGGTTTGGGCCGAAGGATCGAGGCCCTGTCACGGATCGATGAAAGGACATCGCATGGCAACCAGGGACGCATTCGGCCTGGCGCTTTCGGGCGCGACGGCGGCGGGATCCACCCCCTACAGCCAGGCGGTGCGTGAACTGCAGTGCTTCATCGGCGACCCCGTAGCCTCCGTCGACCGCGCCATCGCGGAAGATCCCGGCTTCGTCATGGCGCATGTCTTCAAGGGCTATCTGTTCGGCCTCGCCACCGAGCGGGAGGCGACAGCGGTGGCCAAGGCTTGCCATGAGGCGTCACTGCCGCTTGCCGCGACCACGCGCGAGCGGGCGCATGTCACAGCCCTGGGTCATCTCGCCAACGGACGCTGGCATCAAGCCAGCCGCATTCTCGAGGACATCACCATCGAGACCCCGCGCGACGGGCTGGCGCTGCAGGTCGGCCACCAGATCGATTTCTTCACCGGCAATGCACGCATGCTGCGCGACCGCATCGCACGCGCCCTGCCGTCCTGGCAAAGCGGCATGCCCGGCTACCACGCCATGCTCGGCATGCACGCCTTCGGGCTGGAGGAAATGGGTGACTTTGTCAGGGCCGAGCAGCTTGGCCGCGCGGCGGTCGACATCGAGCCGCGCGACGGCTGGGCGCAGCATGCCGTCGCCCATGTCATGGAAATGCAGAGCCGGCAAAAGGATGGCATCGCCTGGATGCTGACCAACCCGGAAGCGTGGACAAGGGAGAGTTTCCTGCAGGTCCACAATTGGTGGCACCTGGCGCTGTTCCACTATGATCTCGGCGAGACCGACGCGGTGCTGGCCCTCTATGACGGCCCCATCTACAGCGTGCAATCGACGATGGCGCTCAACATGGTCGATGCCTCGGCAGTCCTGTGGCGGCTCGCCCTCGGCGGCGTCGATGTCGGCGACCGCTGGGCGGCGCTCGCCGCCAATTGGCATAAGGCCGGCGCCGGCAATTATGCCTTCAACGATGCCCACGCGATGATGGCCTTTGTCGGTGCAGGGTTAGATGCGCCGGCCCTCGCTTTGCTTGAGGCTCAGCGCGAGGCCATGCGTGGCAGCGACGACAATGCGGCTTTCACGCGGGATGTCGGCCATCCGCTGACGCTCGCCATCAAGGCATTCGGTGAGGGCAGTTACGCCGAGACCGTGCGCCTGATCCGGCCGATCCGGTCGATCTCCCATCGCTTCGGCGGCAGCCACGCCCAGCGCGATGTTATCGACCTGACGCTGATCGAGGCAGCGTTGCGCGCCGGTGAGGGTGCGCTGGCCAGGGCGCTCACGGCCGAGCGTTCGATGGCGCGGCCCGACAGTCCGCTGTCAGCGCTGTTTGTGCGACGCGCCGCCGATTTGTCGGAGAATTGACCCGAAGCGGATCTTGTTTTAAAAACTGGCCAAGCCAGATTTTTTCGAGACCCGAAAAAATTAACTGGCGTGGGAGGAAGACATGTATCTGGGCCTCGATCTCGGGACGTCGGGCGTCAAGGCGCTGCTGATCGATGCCGGGCAAACCGTCGTCGGTTCCGGCCATGGTTCGCTTGATGTTTCACGGCCGCATCCCGGCTGGTCGGAACAGAATCCCGAGCACTGGATCCGGGCTTGCGAAGACGCAATCGCCGAGCTCAAATCCTCCCATCCGGATGAACTCGCGGCAGTCAAGGGCATTGGCCTGTCCGGGCAGATGCATGGCGCCACGCTGCTCGACGCCGCCGACAAGGTGCTGCGTCCCTGCATCCTGTGGAACGACACGCGCAGCCATGCCGAGGCGGCTGTCCTCGATGCCGATCCGCGCTTCCGCGCTCTGACCGGCAACATCGTCTTTCCCGGTTTCACCGCGCCGAAACTTGCCTGGGTGAAAAACAACGAACCCGCTCTCTTCGCCAAGGTCGCAAAAGTGCTGCTGCCCAAGGATTTCCTGCGGCTCTGGCTTTCGGGCGAACACATTTCGGAGATGTCGGATTCTGCCGGTACCTCCTGGCTCGATGTCGGCAAGCGGCGCTGGAGTACGGACCTGCTCGCAGCGACGTCGCTCGACGAGAAGCAGATGCCGTCGCTGGTCGAGGGTACGCACAAGGCAGGCGCACTGCGCAGTGAATTGGCCTCGAAATGGGGCGTCCAGGCCGGCATTCCGATCGCCGGCGGCGCCGGTGACAATGCGGCCTCGGCCTGCGGCATGGGCACGGTCGGCGCCGGCCACGCTTTCGTTTCGCTCGGTACATCGGGCGTGCTGTTTGCCGCCAACGCTTCCTACCTGCCCAACCCGGCTAGCGCGGTTCACACCTTCTGCCACGCCCTGCCGAACACCTGGCACCAGATGGGGGTCATCCTGTCGGCAACGGATTCGCTCAATTGGCTGTCCGAAATCACCGGGAAGAGCGCCGGCGAATTGACCGCTGAACTCGGCGACACATTGGAGGCGCCCAGCGGCGTGTCCTTCCTGCCTTATCTCTCGGGTGAGCGCACACCCTACAATGATGCCGCCATTCGCGGCGCGTTCGCCGGGCTGGCGCATGAATCGAGCCGTGCCGTGCTGACCCAGGCCGTGCTGGAGGGTGTGGCCTTTGCCTTCCGCGACAGCCTCGAAGCCCTGGCCACGGCCGGCACTGCCTTGACGCGGGTGACGGCGATCGGCGGCGGTTCGCGCTCGCGCTACTGGTTGAAGGCGATTGCGACCGCGCTTCAACTGCCTGTCGACATTCCCGCCGACGGCGATTTCGGCGCCGCCTTTGGTGCCGCACGGCTCGGCCTGATCGCGGCGACGGGTGCCGATCCGCTAGAAATCTGTACGGCACCGAGGACGGATGCGACGATCGAACCGGACGCGGCGCTTGGCGGGGTCTATGCCGACGCCTATCAGCGCTACCGGGCGCTGTACCCGGCAATCAGGGCTGTAACCGCGTGATTCAGTGCGAGGCGCCCCCCTCTGCCCTGCCGGGCATCTCCCCCTCTAGGGGGGAGATCGGCAGCGTTGACGGCTTTACTCGTCTTGCAAGGTTGATAATTAGCGATGGCGGGAAAGACAGCCAATCTCCCCCCTTGAGGGGGAGATGGCCGGCAGGCCAGAGGGGGGCGCTTCGCACCCGCCTCGCCCAGAAGTCCTCACTGCGCAGGCACCTTGTCGAGAAAGCCGGTGACGCTCTTCAGGCGGCCGTTCTCGATGATTCCGATATCGGTGCCTTCAATCACCGAAGGCGTCCCCTCAGGTCCGAGATTCCACGAGAAGCGTATCTTGTCGGCAAAACCGTCCGGCGTGCCCTTCAGCGAGAACCGGAAGCCGGCAAAGCGCTGCTGCACGCCGTCGATCAGAGCCGCGACGCCTTCATGGCCGTCGCCCTGCATGAGCGGATCACGATAGCTGACGTCTTCCGTGAAGGTCGCCTTGAGCAATTCGGTCCGGCGGACGGCATCGCTTTCGTTCCAGGCGGTGATGTAGTTTTCAGCGATCTTGGTGAGGTCGGTCATGGTCTGTCTCCTTCATTTGACGGTTTTGACATGACCCTTTTCAACCGGCGCTGGCCTGAAACCAATTACGCCTGAGGTAATGGCGGCAGAACTTTGTGAGAGGACAGAAATCATGAGCAGCGGATTTTTCGGCGACATCAAGAAAATCAAATATGAAGGGCCGGATTCGACCAATCCGCTGGCCTATAGGTTCTACAATCCCGACGAGCTCGTCGCCGGCAAACGGCTGGAAGACCATCTGCGCTTCGCCGTCGCCTACTGGCACTCCTTTGCCTGGCCGGGCGGCGATCCGTTCGGCGGCCAGACCTTCGACCGGCCGTGGTTCCCCAAGGCAGGTGGCACCGACACGATGGAGCTGGCAAAGCTGAAAGCGGACGTCGCCTTCGAGATGTTCTCGCTGCTCGGCGCTCCCTATTTCTGCTTCCACGACGCCGATGTGCGGCCGGAAGGCAAGGACTTTTCCGAAAGTGCCGCGCGCCTCGATGAGATCGCCGATTACTTCGCGGGCAAGATGAAGCAGACCGGCGTCAAGCTGCTTTGGGGCACCGCCAATCTGTTCTCCAATCGCCGCTTCATGTCGGGGGCGGCCACCAATCCCGATCCGGATGTCTTTGCCTACGCGGCGGCGACGGTAAAAAGCTGCATCGACGTCACCAAGCGGCTGAAGGGCGAAAACTACGTGCTGTGGGGCGGGCGCGAAGGCTATGAGACGCTGCTCAACACCGACCTCGCGCGCGAGCAGGAACAGGCCGGCCGGTTCCTCAGCATGGTCGTCGACTACAAGCACAAAATCGGTTTCAAGGGCACGATCCTGATCGAGCCGAAGCCGCAGGAGCCGACCAAGCATCAGTACGATTACGATGTCGCCACGGTCTACGGCTTCCTCAAGCGCTTCGGGCTGGAGAAGGAGGTCAAGGTCAATATCGAGCAGGGCCACGCCATCCTGGCCGGCCATTCCTTCGAGCACGAACTGGCTCTGGCCAATGCGCTCGGCATTTTCGGCTCGATCGACATGAACCGCAACGACTATCAGTCGGGATGGGACACCGACCAGTTCCCCAACAACGTGCCGGAAATGGCGCTGGCCTACTACCAGGTCCTGCAGGCCGGCGGCTTCAAGACCGGCGGCACCAATTTCGACGCCAAGCTGCGCCGCCAGTCGCTCGATCCGCAGGACCTGCTGATCGGCCATATCGGCGGCATGGACTCTTGCGCACGTGGCCTGAAAGCCGCGGCCCGCATGGTTGAGGACAAGGCGCTATCGGCGCCGCTGGCCGAACGTTATGCCGGCTGGAACACGGCCGAGGGCAAGGCGATGCTCGCCGGCAAGCGCACGCTTGAGGATATCGCCGAGCGTGTCGTCAAGAAGAAGATCGAGCCGCAGCCGAGGTCCGGCCGCCAGGAACTGCTGGAAAATATCGTCAACCGCTACGTGTAAGGCGCACGCCGCTCCATCTCTGGACCGACATCCGGCACCACTGGCTGAAAGCCGCCGCCATCGCTATCTGCTAGTCAGCCCACTTCGCGAGAGGCTGCCGAGGATCGCACAGATCTTCGGCAGCCAGCGTGAGATCAAGATGCCACGCATGTCGCCGAAAGAAGGCCCGTGCGGCAGCCTTTATTTTTATGCATGTCGTCATTCCCAAAACCGCTGTGCACTTTTGGGCGACATGCATTGGCGGGAGACGGAAATGGCAGAGGATCGAATCATCGTGCGCCCGGCGCAGGCAAGCGATATTCCGGCGTTGAAGCAGGTGCTGCAGGAGACGTTCGAAGGCACATGGCTGCCGAACATCACCGAAGCAGCGGCGCGGCGCTACGTCGAGACGGATATTGGCGGGCGCTATGTCGACCGGAGCTGGCCTGAGTTCGCCGTTGCCGAGATCGATGGCGAGGTCGCCGGCCTGATCCATTGGCGCGCCGATTTCATCGAGGCCCTGCACGTCATGGCGTCCCGTCAAGGCCAAGGTGTCGGCCGCAAGCTGCTCTCCCATGCCGAACAGGCAATCGGCACCGCCGGGTTGTCGCAGGCGCGGCTGGAAACCGACACGTTCAACCTGCCGGCACAAGCCCTCTACAAGGCGGTCGGCTATGTCGAGAAAAACCGCTATCCAGACGACGAATGGGACAGTGGCTTCACCACGGTGCTGTTCGAAAAGCGGCTGTAGATCTCTCCTTGACCTGACCTGCCGGGACGCAGGAACAGCTTTGCGCATGGCCCGGTCCCGCGACACGGTTTTGCCCTTCGACGCCCTTCAATGACCTCGCTCTTGCCTTCAAACTGCCGTCACGTTTCTCGTATAAGAGTGGCTCGTGGCGGGAGAGGAAGAAGGAGGCGAACCGATATGCAGAACGAACGTGAAATCGACGCCCTGCTCTCACCTGGCGAGGCCGGATCGATCATCGACCGGCTGATGGCGATGCCGCATCCGAAGGACGGTACGCGCCGCTCCAACGAATGGGACCGCGCCGTTGCCAGCCGTTTCGAGACCCATCTTGCCAGACAGATGCGCTCGCAGATCGACGGCGGCAGTGACCGTCAGAACGCTGCCTGAGCTCTCCGACCTTGTGCATGTCGTTATCCCAAAACCGCTACACACTTTTGGGCGACATGCACATCAACCCCTCCGCAATCTGACCGGCGCTTCTCCGAAAGCCCTTGAAAATGCCCTCGAAAATGCCGCGGCGGACGAGAACCCGGTCCGCCCGGCAATATCGGCCATGGCAACCCTCGTATCGACCACCAGCCGGCGCGCGGCGCCGAGGCGCAGCCTGAGATAATAGGCGCCCGGCGTCTCGCCGATCGATTTGCGAAAGATGCTTTCCAGCGTCCGTGCCGTCACCCCGGCGCGCTTGGCCACCGCTTCGATGGTCAGCGGCTGGTCGACATGCGATTCCATCAGCCGGATGGCTTGCGCAAGGCGCGGGTCGTAGCCGTCGAGCCGGCCGAGCGAGACCAGCGGCTGTGCGTCGGTGGCGGCGCGAGCCTGGTCGTAGATGAAGACGCTGGCGACATCGAGCGCCACGGCCATGCCGAGCCGCGTGCGGATGAGATGCAGCATCAGGTCGAAGGTCGGTGACGCGCCACCCGACGTGAACACCGGCCCGTCGATGACATAGCGGTCAGGGCGGACATCGACGCCGGGGAAGGACGAGGAAAAATCCTCCATGTCCTCCCAGTGGGTGGTGGCGCTGCGCCCTTCCAGCAGGCCCGCGCGTGCGACCAGCCAGGTGCCCGCCTCGACGCCGCCGCAAGCACGCGCCGTGCGTGCGGCCCGGCGCAGTCCCGACAACAGAGCCGAGGTTGCATAGTTCTGGGTGCCGAAGCCAGCGACGACGACCAGAACGTCGGACGGCTCGGCCGCGTCGAAACGGCCGCTGACCGCCACCGGCAGGCCGCATGTGGTGACCGGAGCCTCGCCGGTCACCGAGACCAGCCTGAAATCGAACAGGGTCTCGCCGGAGATACGGTTGGCGGCGCGCAGCGGATCGACGGCGGATGCGACGCACATGATGGACGAGCCGGAAAACACCAGCAGCGTCACCTTGAGCGGCAGACGCTCGGCGCGAAAGATCGTTGGTTTTTCGCTTTTCGTCATGGAAGCTTCGTAAAACGCAAAACAGTTTCCGGCAAGTCGGGCATTGTTGATTAGTCTTTGTGCATGTCGTTATCCCAAACCGGTCCCACTTTTGGGCGACATGCATAGTGTTTCTATCGGAGGAGAGTTCTATGCCGCTTGCGATGAACCGTGAGGTCTTCATTACCTGTGCCGTGACCGGGTCCGGCGGGTCGCAGGACCGCAGCCCTCATGTGCCGCGCTCGCCAAAGCAGATCGCCGATTCGGCCATCGACGCGGCCAAGGCTGGCGCCGCAATCGTGCATTGCCATGTGCGCGATCCCGAGACCGGCAAGCCCAGGCGCGATGTGCATCTCTACCGCGAAGTGACCGAGCGCATCCGCGAGGCCAATGTCGACGTCGTGCTGAACCTGACCGCCGGCATGGGCGGCGACATGGTGTTCGGATCGCCGGAAGCGCCGTTGCCGCTCAACGAAAAAGGCACCGACATGGGCGGCGCCACCAACCGCATGGAACATGTGCGCCAATGCCTGCCGGAAATCTGCACGCTCGACTGCGGCACCATGAATTTCGCCGAGGCCGACTATGTCATGACCAACACGCCCGGCATGCTTCGCGCCATGGGCGGCATGATGACGGCGCTCGGCGTCAAGCCGGAGATCGAGGCCTTCGACACCGGTCATCTGTGGTTCGCCAAGCAGCTGGTCGAGGAAAAGGTGCTCAATCCGGATGCACTGGTGCAGCTTTGCATGGGCGTGCCGTGGGGGGCGCCCGACGACCTCAACACCTTCATGGCGATGGTCAACAATGTGCCGTCGACCTGGAACTGGTCGGCCTTTGCCATCGGCCGCAACCAGATGGCCTATGCTGCTGCGGCGGTGCTGGCCGGCGGCAATGTCCGCGTCGGTCTCGAAGACAATCTCTGGCTCGACAAGGGCGTACTGGCGACCAATGCGCAGTTGGTCGAGCGCGCCGCCAGCATCGTCACCAATCTCGGCGCCAGGATCCTTGGGCCGGAAGAGGTACGGCAGAAGCTCAACCTCACCAAGCGGGCGCCGATCGCGGCATAAATTATTCGTCGGGAGGGTCGGCATGACTACCGTAAAATTCACCGCGATGAAGGATGGCGACCGGGACGACTACGAGTTCCTGACCGCGCATGAGATCGATTATGCCGCCAGGACCGGCGAGCGGCTGCTCGATGCGCTGGTGCAGCTCGACGCGGGCCTATCGGGCTACAAGATCACCCGGCTCGGCCATTCGCTGCAGGCGGCGACGCGTGCCTGGCGCGACGGCGCCGACACCGACTGGATCGCCTGCGCGCTACTGCACGACATCGGCGACATCTACGCGCCATACAATCACGACGAATATGCCGCTTCGATCCTGAAACCCTTCGTGCGCGAACAATGCACTTGGGTGGTGGAGAAACATGGCGACTTCCAGCGGCTCTACTATGCCCATCACCTCGGCGGCAACCGCCATGCGCGCGACCGCTTTGCCGGCCACGCCTATTTCGACGATTGCGACCAGTTTTGCGAGCGCTGGGACCAGTCGAGCTTCGACCCCGACTATGACACGCTGCCGATCGAATTCTTCCGGCCCTTCGTCCTCGAAGTCTTCGCCCGCAAGGCCTACGACCCGTCCGTGATCCGCGCCGGCGAACGCGTGCCGCTCATAGATCCCACAACCGCCTTGACCAGAACCGGAGCTTCCGCATGAGCATCATCAACAAGGCAGCCGCCATCGGTGGCGGCGTCATCGGCGCCGGCTGGGTGGCGCGGCTGCTGCTCAACGGCATCGACGTGTCGATCTTCGATCCCGATCCCGAGGCGTCGCGCAAGGTCGGCGAAGTGATGAAGGGCGCGCGCCGCGCCTACAAGCAGATGGTGCCCGGCGGTTTGCCGAAAGAGGGCAAGCTGACCTTCGCCAAGACCATCGCCGAGGCGGTGGCCGATGCGGACTTCATTCAGGAAAGCGTGCCGGAACGGCTCGACCTCAAGCACCGGGTGCTCGCCGAGATCGATACCCACGCGCCGGCCAATGCGATTGTCGGTTCCTCGACCTCCGGCATCAAGCCAACCGACATGCAGGTGGCGATGAAGAAGCATCCGGAGCGGCTGGTCGTCGGCCATCCGTTCAACCCGGTCTATCTCCTGCCGCTGGTCGAGATCGTGGGCGGCGAGCAGACCTTTCCCGAGGCGATCGAGGTCGCCAAGGAGATGTATGCCTCGATCGGCATGAAGCCGGTCGTCATCCGCAAGGAGATCGAGGCCTTCGTCGGCGACCGCCTGCTCGAAGCGGCATGGCGCGAGGCGCTGTGGCTGATCAAGGACGGCATCTGCACGGTCGAGGAACTCGACGACATCATGCGCTACGGCTTCGGCCTGCGCTGGGCGCAGATGGGCATGTTCCAGGTCTATCGCGTCGCCGGCGGCGAGGCCGGCATGCGCCACTTCATGGCGCAGTTCGGACCCTGCCTGAAATGGCCATGGACCAAGCTGATGGACGTGCCGGAGTTCAACGACGAGTTGGTCGATCTGATCGCCACGCAGTCGGACGACCAGGCGCATGGGCTGTCGATCCGTGAGCTGGAAAAAATCCGCGACGACAATCTGGTCGCCATCATGGATGCGCTGTCGAAGCAGAACAAAGGCAAGGGCTGGGGCGCCGGCGCCCTGCACAGGGACTATACCAGGCAACTGGCCAAGCTGGCGGCGAAGAAGCCCACGGCCTCCAAGGCGGCCGAGAAGGCCAAAGCCTTGAAACCGGTCAAGAAAGCCGAAAAGCCGAAGAAAAAGCCCGGCAAGAAGAAAGGCTGAGAGCATGGATTTCGGGCTGTCGGAGGAACAGAGGCTCATCGTCGAGACGACGCGTGCGTTCGTCGAGAACGAGCTTTACCCGCATGAGCGCGAGGTCGAGCGCACCGGCGTGCTGCGCCGCGACCTGATCGAGGAGATCAAGGTCAAGGCGATCGAAGCCGGGCTCTATGCCGCCAACATGCCGGCCGATGTCGGCGGTGCTGGCCTCGATACGGTGACTTGGCTGCTCTACGAAAAGGAGCTTGGCCGCGCCAATTATGCACTGCACTGGACCTGCGTGGCGCGCCCGTCCAACATCCTTTTGGCCGGCACGCCGGAGCAGCGCGAAAAGTACCTGTTCCCCTGCATCCGCGGCGAGAAATGGGACTGCCTGGCGATGACCGAGCCGGGCGCAGGCTCCGATTTGCGCGGCATGAAGGCGACGGCGGTGCAGGACGGCGACGACTGGGTACTGAACGGCACCAAGCATTTTATCTCCCACGCCGACCTCGCCGACTTTGCCATCGTTTTCATGGCCTCAGGCGAAGAGGATTCGCCGCGCGGCAAACGCAAGAAGATCACCGCATTCTTCGTCGACAAAGGGACGAAGGGCTTCACCGTCCGCGATGGCTACCGCAACGTCTCGCATCGCGGCTACACCAACGCCATCCTCGAATTCGACGATTGCCGGCTTCCCGCCGCCCAAGTGTTGGGCGAAGTCCACAAGGGTTTCGACGTCGCCAATTCCTGGCTCGGCGCCACCCGGCTGCAGGTCGGCGCCACCTGCCTCGGCCGTGCCGAGCGGGCGCTTGGCCATGCCATCGAGTATGCCGCGCAGCGCCAGCAGTTCGGCCAGCAGATCGGCAAGTTCCAGGGCGTATCGTTCAAGCTTGCCGACATGGCGACCGAATTGAAGGCCGCCGACCTGATGGTGTTCGAAGCCGGCTGGAAGTACGATCAGGGCACAGTCACCGACCAGGACATGGCCATGGCCAAGCTGAAGGCCACCGA
>NZ_RZTB01000007.1:49729-87728 GCF_003997735.1 Mesorhizobium sp. M7A.F.Ca.MR.148.00.0.0
AGAGATCCAGCGCCACATTATTTCAAGGGCGCTGCTGCGTCCGTTCGGGGCATAACATATGCATAAACTTGAGCGTCTCCTGCGGCCGAAATCGATCGCCGTCTTCGGCGGTGCGCAGGCTGCGGCCGTCGTCGCGCAATCGATCAAGATGGGCTTTGCCGGCGAGATCTGGCCGGTGCATCCGACCAAGGACGAGGTCGCCGGTCGCAAGGCCTATCGTTCGGTGGCTGACCTGCCTGGCGCGCCCGATGCTGCCTTTGTCGGCGTCAACCGGCATTTGACCATTGAGGTGATCAAGGCGCTGGCCGAGCGCGGCGCCGGCGGCGCCGTCTGCTTTGCCGCCGGCTTCCTTGAGACCGAGGCCTACGACGACGACGGCGAGCGGCTGCAGGCCGAGCTGGTTGCGGCAGCCGGCTCGATGCCGATCATCGGGCCGAATTGCTACGGCCTGATCAATTATGCCGACGGCGCGCTGCTGTGGCCCGACCAGCATGGCGGCATAAGATTGGCCGAGGGCGGCAAGGGCGTCGCCATCATCACCCAGTCCTCCAACATCGCCATCAACATGACCATGCAGAGGCGCGGCCTGCCGATCGCCTTCCTGATGACCGCCGGCAACCAGGCGCAGACCGGCCTGTCCGAAATGGCGCTCGGCCTGATCGAGGATGAGCGCGTCACGTCGCTCGGCCTGCACATCGAAGCCTTCGATTCGGTAGCCGGCTTTGAACGGTTGGCGGCACGAGCCCGCGAGCTGAAGAAGCCGATCATCGCCATGAAGGTCGGCCGTTCCGAACAGGCCAGGCAGGCGACCGTCTCGCACACCGCCTCGCTGGCCGGCTCGGATGCGGCCTCGGGTGCGTTCCTGCGGCGGCTCGGCATTGCGCGTGTCGATTCGATCCCCGCCTTTATCGAGGCGCTGAAGCTGCTGCACATCACCGGACCTTTGCCCGGCTATAGGCTGTCGTCGATGAGCTGTTCGGGCGGCGAGGCCTCTGTCATGGCCGACAGCGCCGAAGGGCGCTGGGTCAATTTCCCTGTGCTGACCGACAGCCACCGCGCCCATGTCAAATCGACGCTCGGGCCGCTGGTCGCGGTCGCCAATCCCTTGGACTATCACACCTTCATCTGGAACAACGAGCCGGCGATGACCGCCACCTTCACCGCAATGGTGTCGGGCGGCTTCGACCTCAACATGCTGGTGCTGGATTTTCCGCGACCTGATCGTTGTTCGGTCACCGATTGGTGGGCGACGCTGCGCGCCTTCGAATCGGCGCTGAAGACCAACAAGGCGCATGGCGCGATCGTCTCGTCGCTGCCGGAAAACCTGCCGGAGGAGTACACCGCCGAACTGATGGCGCGCGGCATGGTGCCGTTGTTCGGCATTTCGGAAGCCATGGATGCCGCCGGGGCGGCGGCCTTCATCGGCTGGGCTTGGGCCGAACCGCAGGCGCAGCCGATCGACACTTCTGCTGCCGGTGCGCCTGGTGGCGACCATGTCACGCCCGACGAGGCCGAAGCAAAATCGCGGCTGATCAAGGCCGGCCTGCCGGTGCCGAAAGGCGAACGGGCCGCCAATGCGGTCGAGGCGGTGATTTCGTCGATGGCGCTCGGCTTTCCCGTCGCACTGAAGGCGCTCGGCGTCAGCCACAAATCCGAAGTTGGCGCCGTCAGGCTCAACCTCAGGGATGCCGAATCCGTCAGCACCGCGGCGCATGACCTCTTGCCGCTCGGCACCGGGCTCTATGTCGAGCGCATGGTGCGCGACGGTGTCGCCGAGCTCATCGTCGGCTTCACCCGCGACCCGATGTTCGGTGCGGTGATGACCTTGGGCACCGGCGGCGTGCTGGTGGAATTGTTGCGCGACAGCGTCACGCTGATGCTGCCGGCGACGGGCGACGATATCGAGGCGGCGCTGCGCGGCCTGAAACTGTTCCCGCTGCTCGAGGGCTATCGCGGCCGGCCAAAAGCCGATGTCGCGGCTGCCATCGATGCCATTTCGGGCATTGCCGCCTTCGTGCAGCAGAATGCCGGTGAGATCGAGGAACTCGACATCAACCCGCTGATCGTCTGCAGCGAAGGCAAGGGCGCCTGGATCGCCGACGCACTGCTGGTGCTGGGAGAGAACAAGAATGTCTGACGTCATTTCGACCCGCCGCGAGGGCACCATCCTCGAGGTCACCCTCGACCGGCCCAAAGCCAACGCCATCGACCTGAAGACCTCTCGGCTGATGGGCGAGACCTTCAAGGCATTCCGAGACGATCCGGAATTGCGCGTCGCCATCGTCAAGACCGCCGGCGACAAGTTCTTCTGTGCCGGCTGGGACCTCAAAGCCGCTGCCGGCGGCGATGCCGTCGATGGCGACTATGGCGTCGGCGGCTTTGCCGGGCTGCAAGAATTGCGCGACCTCAACAAGCCGGTGATCGCTTGCGTCAACGGCATGGCGGTCGGCGGCGGCTTCGAGCTGGCACTGTCCTGCGACCTCATCTATGCCTCCGATCATTCCTCCTTCGCGCTCCCCGAAATCCGCGCCGGCACGCTGGCCGACGCGGCAACGATCAAACTGCCGAAGCGCATCCCCTACCATGTCGCCATGGACCTTCTGCTGACCGGCCGCTGGATGGATGTGGCCGAGGCGCATCGCTGGGGCCTGGTCAACGAAGTGCTGCCCAAAGAGAAGCTCGAGGACCGTGTCTGGGAGATCGCCCGGCTGCTCGCAGGCGGCCCGCCGCTGGTCTTTGCAGCGATCAAGGAGACCGCGCGTGTGGCCGAGGCGCTGACCTTCCAGGACGCCATGAACAAGGTGACCCGCCGCCAGCTGCCGACGGTCGATGCACTCTACGGCTCCGAGGATGGCATGGAGGGTTTTCGCGCTTTTGCGGAGAAGCGTGAGCCGGTTTGGAAGGGGAAGTAGTGGATACCGCCGGAACGATGGCGCTTACCCCCCTCTGGCCTGCCGGCCATCTCCCCCTCAAGGGGGGAGATTGGCAGCTTCGATCTCTGCACTCTTCTTGCGACGCAGAAGGTTGGCGAAAGCCTTCGCAACATCCGATCTCCCCCCTTAAGGGGGAGATGTCCGGCAGGACAGAGGGGGGCGCCCTGGCTCAGCCTTGGGCGCCTTTCCAGCACCCATGACCGATTACAAAACCCTCATCGACGCCGAGACCTGGGCGTTCATAGAGCGGACCAACTCCTACTATCCACCCGACACGATCGACTACACGATCGCGCAGCAGCGCGGGATCTATGACCGCATGTGCCGCGAATTCTTCGCCGGCTATCCCGAAGGCGTTGCGGTCGAAACCTCAGCCATTGCGACGCCCACGCACGACATCCCGATCCGCACCTACCGAAGCACACACAAAGCTGCGGTGACGGTGCTCTATGTCCATGGCGGCGGCTTCATCCTCGGTGGGCTGGACAGCCACGACGATGTCTGCGCCGAGCTCTGTGCCCGCACCGGCTATGAGGTGGTCTCGGTCGATTATCGGCTGGCGCCGGAGCATCTGCATCCGGCGGCCTTCGACGATGCGATGAGCGCCTTCGAATGGGCCGCCGCCAATCGCGATCATCCTATCGTGCTGTGCGGCGACAGCGCCGGCGGCAATCTCTGCGCCGCCGTCAGTCACGCCACGCGCGGCCATTCGAAAGGGCCGGTCGGCCAGGTGTTGATCTATCCCGGTCTCGGCGGAGACCGTTCGAAAGGCTCCTATGTCAAGCACGCCGAAGCGCCGATGCTGACCGTGCGCGATCTCGAATTCTACAAGCATATCCGCACCGGCGGCGTTGATAGGACCGGGGACATCACGCTGTCGCCGCTCGCCGACACCGACTTCTCCAACCTGCCGCCGACTGTGCTGATCACCGCTGAGTGCGACCCGTTGTCGTCGGATGGTGAGGCCTATCGCGACCTGGTCGTGGCGGCGGGCGGACGCGCAACCTGGTTCGAGGAAACGGGGCTGGTGCATGGTTATCTCCGAGGCCGGCACACGGTCGGCCGCGCCCGCGCAAGCTTCACCCGGATCGTCGATGCGGTGACCGCGCTTGGACAGGGCGATTGGCGCTGGTGATCGCGGCTGGACTCTGAGGACCGACCGGCCCCGGCTCATCCCACCGAAGCGGCCGCCGCACGGCCGGCGCTGCGGCCGGAAAAGATGCAGCCGCCGAGGAAGGTGCCCTCAAGCGCCGCATAACCATGCACACCGCCGCCGCCAAAACCGGCGGCTTCGCCGACGGCGTAGAGTCCCGCAACCGGCTGGCCGTCGGCACCCAGCACGCGGCTGTCGAGATCGGTCTGCAGGCCGCCCAGCGTCTTGCGGGTCAGGATGTTGAGGCGCACCGCTATCAGCGGGCCGTTTGCCGGATCGAGCATCTTGTGCGGCTTGGCCGTGCGGATCAGCCGGTCGCCGAGATAGGCGCGCGCCCCGCGCAGAGCGGTGATTTGCATGTCCTTGGAGAACGGGTTGTTGAGCTGCCGGTCGCGGGCGCGCATTTCGCGCTCGACCTGGGCTACCTCAAGAAGCGGCTCGCCGCCGGCAAGCGCGTTCATGCGCGCGACCAGCGTCGGCAAGTCGGCCTCGACGATGAAATCCTCGCCCTTCTCCATGAACGCCTTGACCGGACCCGGAATGCCCGATGTGGCGCGGCCGAGCACCTGGCGCCAACTCTTGCCGGTCAAATCGGGGTTCTGCTCGGAGCCCGACAGCGCGAACTCCTTCTGGATGATCTTTTTGGTCAGGATGAACCAGGAATAATCGAAGCCGGTGCTCATGATGTGGGAGAGCGTGCCCAGCGTGTCGAAACCGGGATAGAGCGGCACCGGCAGGCGCTTGCCGCGCGCATCGAGCCACAGCGATGACGGGCCGGGCAGGATGCGGATCGCATGATCGGTCCAGACCGGCGCCCAATTCTTGATGCCCTCGACATAGTGCCACATGCGGTCGCGGTTGATGATCGAGCCGCCGGCCTGTTCCGCGATTGCCAGCATGCGGCCGTCGACGTGATCGGGCACGCCGGTGATCATGCGCTTCGGTGCGGCGCCCAGCCGTTTGGGCCAATTCTCCCGCACCAGTTGATGGTTGGCGCCGATGCCGCCGGAGGCGACGATCACCGCTTGCGCGTGAAGCTCGAAATCGCCTGATATTTCGCGTGCGCTCTTGTGGCCGCGCTCGACAGCGCTGGGCTGCAGGATGTCGCCACGCACACCGGTCACAACAGCACCCGTCCGCGCCAGTTCATTGACGCGGTGGCGGAATTTGAAACTGATCAATCCGCGCTTTTGCGCCTCGCGCACGCGCTGCACAAACGGTTCGAGCACACCGGGGCCGGTGCCCCAGGTAATGTGAAAGCGCGGAACCGAATTGCCATGGCCGATGGCATTGCCGCCGCCCCGCTCGGCCCAGCCGACCACAGGAAAGAATTTCAGGCCGCGCTGCATCAGCCAGGAGCGTTTCTCGCCGGCGGCGAAGCCGACATAGGCTTCCGCCCATTTGCGCGGCCAGAAATCCTCCGGCCGATCGAAAGCCGCGGTGCCCAACCAGTCTTCCAACGCCAGGTCATGCGAATCGCGGATGCGCATGCGCCGCTGCTCGGGCGAATCGACGAGAAAAAGGCCGCCGAACGACCAGAATGCCTGGCCGCCCAGCGACTGCTCGGGCTCCTGGTCGACGATGATGATTTTCTTGCCGGCCTCGGCAAGCTCGGCGGCGGCAACCAGCCCTGCAAGGCCGGCGCCGACAATGATCACGTCCGCATCGTCAGCCATCTTTCCTCCCAGAATTAGCCGGCTACTTCAATTGCAAGGGGTCAGACGGTCTCCCAGCCTTCTTTGCCGCCGGCGCGGAAGATGGCATCGATGACTTTCTGGTTGAGCACGGATTCCTCCAGCGTGAAGACGCGCTCCTTGCCGCCCTGTGCTGCACGCGCGAAGGTCTCGACCTCCAGCCGGTATTGCTGCGTGCCGGGAAAGCGGAACACCTGCGCCTCGGTGTGGTTCTGGTTGTGCAGTTCGACGCGGTGGTGGTCGTAGAGCCCGGCATTGAAGGGCGAGAACAGTTCGATGAAACCCTTCTCGCCGTGGAACACCATCACCTGGCGCGCCGCCATCTGCGTCGACAGATAGAAGGACAGCTCGAAGTCGCCGAAATCGGCGCGGATCGAGGAGTAGATGTCGGTGCCGAATGTCTTGTCGCGCTCGATCGTCGCCTGCACGCGCAGCGGCTCCTTGCCGGTCGAAAAGCGCGTCGACACGGTCGGGTAGACGCCGATATCGGGCAGCGCGCCGCCGCCGAGGTCGAGCTGGTTGCGCATGTTGCTGGGGTCGACATTGTAGTAGGAGAAGGCACCCTGCACATGGCGCAGCCGGCCGATGGCGCCGCTGGCGATGAGGTCGCGTACCTTGATCCATTGCGGGTGGTAGATGACCATGAAGGCCTCGCAGACCAGCACCTTTTTCTGGTCGCGCAGCTTGATCAGCGGCAGGATGTCCTTGGCGTCGAGCGCCAGCGGCTTTTCGACCAGCACGTGCTTGCCGGCTTCGATGGCCTTGGCCGCCCATTCGACATGCTGCGAGGTCGGCAACGGGATGTAGACGCCATCGACCTCGTCGGAGGCAAGCAGTTCCTCATAGGAGCCGAAGGCATGGCGCGCGCCGAAGCGCTCGGCCAGCGCCTTGGCCTTCGACAGGTCACGGCTGGCGATCGCCGACAGCACGCCGTTCTCCGCCTCGACCATCGCCGGCAACAAATGCTCGCGGCCGATCTTGGCCGTCGACAACACACCCCATCGGAACATCAGGCTTCTCCATCACAATTACAGGCAACGAGGTTTGCCCGAAATCGCCGGAAAAGCCAATGACGAGGGTCAGCCCCTTTTGCCGGTCAGCGTCATGTCGAAGTCGACGATGTTGGAATAGATTGGCGTGCCGACATCCATGCCGTAGCGCGACCTCAGCACCTTGCCGGTGACATGGAATTTGATCGTCCCGGCCTTGAGACCGCCAAGCTCGGCCGTGAACTTTTCCGGAAACGTCTTGCCGCGCGCGGTCAGCCGGCCGCTGACGAGGGCCGTGGTGTCGCTGGTTCGGGTCACGCTGGTAGAGCGAAACTGGATCTCCGGGTTGTTGGCGGCATCGAACACGGCGTCGGAGCGCAGGAAGGCATCGATACGGCTCTGGCCGGTGCCAACGCTTTCGGGAAAGATGGTGAAATTGACCTGCGAGCGCCCGACATCGCTGTTGTCGATGCGGATCGAGCCCTTGAAGCGGGCGAAGGCGCCATTCAGGCCGCCGCCGCCGACCTTGCCGATGGAGAAGCGGATGCTGGAGTTGGCCGGGCTGATCGAATAGCTGCCGGCGGCGTCACCAAGCGCGACGGCCGCTGAAACAGGCATGGCGAGGCAAGCGGCGACCGCCGCAAATCCGAGGATGCGCGTGTACATGGGGATGTTCCTTGTTGGAGGCAGCGCATTCCTGCGCCCTCACTCCATGAACGAATGAACCGCTCGCTCTATTCCGGATCTGACGAAGGCGTGATCATGCGCATGAGCACGCCATCCCTGAGCTGGAAATGATGCCGCAGTGCCGCCGCAACGTGGAGAGCCACAAGCGCCATGCCGGCATAGGCAAGATACCAATGCGCCGCCGCCCAGAAGCTTTCGGCACCATCCGATTCGGCCAGCGGCAGGTTCGGCATGACGAACAGGTTGAACGGCAGGCTGGGTATCTCCAGCATCGAGACCGACACCAGCGCCCAGCCGGACAAGGGCAAGGCAAGCTGAAACGCGTAGAGCGCAAAATGGGCCAACGGTGCCGCCCGACGTTCCAAAGTCCCGACCGAGCCCGGCAGCGCCGGCGTTGTATTGCCGCAGCGCCAGACGATGCGCAGGATGATCAAGCCGAGCAGCAGGAAGCCGAAGGATTTGTGCAGCTGGATCAGTTCGAAGGCGGTGCGCTGGCTGGTCACCCGCACCATGACGAAGCCGAGTCCGAACTGGCCGATGAAGATCAGCGCAATCAGCCAGTGAAGAATGATCGCGCCCCAGCCATAGCAGGTGGTGCTGTTGGTGATCGATGTTTGCATCGTTGGTGAACGACCGCGATGCCGGTTTTCTTCCACCAGGGGAGGGGCGAGCCCGCGCTATCCACTCACCTTGAAGAAATCGACAAACGCCCTGAGCGCTGGCCGCATCTGACGGCGGCTCGGATAATAGACAAAGAAGCCGTCGAAGGGCGGGCACCAGTCCTCCAGCACGCGGATCAGCCTGCCGTCGGCGAGCGGGGCGCGGACATAGTCCTCAAAGACGAAGGCGAGCCCGGCGCCGTCGACCGCCGCCTGGGCGATCAGATGGTCCTCGTCGAGGATCAGCGGTCCCTCCACCGCCATCTCGATCGTCTCGCGGCCTTTCTCGAACTCCCAGCGGTAGAGGATGCCGCTGGAGAAGCGGAAGCGGATGCAGCGGTGGCCGGCCAGGTCGCGCGGGTGGCGCGGCTTGGGGTTGACCTCGAAATAGACCGGGGCGCCGACCACCGCGCCGCGAAGGTCCGGCCCGATGCGCACCGCGATCATGTCGCGCTGCAGGCTCTCGCCAAGCCGGACGCCAGCATCGAAGCCGCCTTCCACCACGTCGGTGAAGCGGTCCTCGATGACGATCTCCAGCACGATGTCGGGATAGGCCGACGCAAAGGCGCCCAGCCGTGGCGTCAGCGCCAAATGCGCTGCGGTGCGCGGCACGGTCAGGCGCAGATTGCCGGCCGGCCGGTCGCGCGTCTCGATTGCCGTCTCCAGCGCCAGATCGATCTCCGACAGCGCCGGCCGCAGCCGCTCCAGCAACTGCGCACCTTCTTCGGTCGGCGCGACGCTGCGTGTGCTGCGCGCCAGCAGCCGAACGCCAAGCCGCGCCTCCAGGCTGGACACCGCATGGCTGACCGCCGAAGGCGCGATGGCCAATTCCCTGGCGGCGCCGCGAAAGCTGCCGCATTGAGCGACAGTCGCCAGCACCGCCAGTTGTGAAAGATGCGCTCGATTCATTGATCTATCTTTTAGTACAGCCCGTGCGGATGAAAGCCAATTATCGAACACAAGGCAAGGCGCTATTTCTCCCACATCGCAACAAGGAGACGCGTTATGCAAACCCGCAAGCTAGGAACTGAATTGAACGTCTACCCCGTCGGCCTCGGCTGCATGGGCATGAGCTTCGCCTATGGCGGCCAAGCGGAAGCCGATGCGATCGCCACGCTGCACCGCGCCGTCGACATCGGCGTCAATTTCTTCGACACGGCGGAAGTCTATGGCCCCTTCGAGAACGAGATCCTGCTCGGCAAGGCGCTGAAGCCGGTGCGTGACAAGGTGACGATCGCGACAAAATTCGGCTTCCGGATTCTGGAGGAAGGTACAGGCCTCGACCGCATGGCGGGCGTCGACAGCCGCCCCGAGCACGTCAAAGCGGTCGCCGAGGCCTCGCTGAAACGGCTGGGCACCGATGTGATCGACCTCTACTACCAGCACCGTGTCGACCCCAACGTGCCAATCGAGGATACGGTCGGCGCCATGGCCGAACTGGTGCGCGAGGGCAAGGTGCGCGCGCTTGGCCTGTCCGAGGCGAGTGCCGCGACCATTCGCCGGGCCCATGCCGTGCATCCGGTATCGGCCGTGCAGAGCGAATATTCGCTGTGGAGCCGCGACCCGGAAGACGAGGTGTTCGCCGTCTGCCGCGAGCTCGGCATCGGCTTCGTTCCCTATAGCCCGCTCGGCCGTGGGCTGCTGACCGGCACGATCGCCAAGCCCGAGGCCTTGAGCGACGGCGACTGGCGCCGGACCTTGCCGCGCTTCCAGGCCGAGGCGATGGAAGCCAACGCCGCTGTCATCGCCACCTTGGAAAAGCTGGCTGTTGAAAAGGGCGTGACCTCGGCACAGCTGGCGCTGGCCTGGGTGCTGCACCAGGGCGATTTCATCGTACCGATCCCCGGCGCGCGCAAGATACGCCATCTGGAGCAGAACACGGCGGCGGCGGACATCGCGCTAAGCGCGGCCGAGGTGCAGGCTATTGGTGACGCGCTGTCGCCCAACAAGGTTATGGGCAAGCGCTATACCGAGGAGTTGCTGGCGCTGGTGAATGGGTAAAAACTGCGAGTAAGCGAAAGGGGCGCCGGGCGCCCTTTTTCGTACGCAGCGCGGTGCAAAAGGTGAGAGACGCTGGCGTGAAGCGCCCCCCTCTGCCCTGCCGACATTTCCTACCAAGGCACGACAGTGATCTCCGGCCAATACTCCTGGGCGCGTCTGCCCTTCGCCTCATGCGTCTTCTGATTGTCCATCACCCGGTTCGGTGTGATGCGGAACGAAAAAACATCATCCAGCCCGAACGGCGCCACCAACACCAGCTGCCCGTCAGCATCGTATCGAACCCCGACGGCGTGCGTCTTCGACGCGAAATAGCAGACGGGATCGCTGGCGTTCGAATAGCGCGGGCAAGGCCGCCCGAACTTCTGCGGATACCAAAGATGCACCCGCGCCTGATTGCGCACCTCGACCGGCAGCGGCAGTCCTTCGAAATGCTTCTCCGCGCGGCGAATAACGGCGTCCTCGGCCTCGTAGGAGAGGTCGCTGTCATCGAAGTAGAACAGGTCGACATCCCTGATGCCATACCCCGAAGGTTTGCCGGTCAGATGGTTCCAAACACTGTTGTAGAGCGCGCCGGAAACCACCAGCCAGTCCGGCAGGTCGAGCGTGCGAGCCCGCGCCAGCGCGTCGCGTAACAGCGGGTCGGCAAGCACGATGGCGAGAAACGCCGCGCGCTGCTCTTCAAGAGGAAGGCCCGAATAGCAGAGAGGATCCATCGCCCTTTGGAGAGCGATTCGGCAAGTATCCGCAATGCTTCGCCCATAGCGCCACCAAAGATGTGGCCAGATTGCAACGTGACCGGACCATGATGCTCGGCCTGGCCCTAAAACAGCCCCACCCTCGTCATCTGACGACTATGCGCGTCTGCCCATCTGCCGGCATGGACGATTGCTATTGGAATTTTCCACACCGGCTGGCGTAGCCTGGGCATGCAGATATCGTCGGTTTGGCCAGCAACATCGTCGAGAGGACCGATCGACAGGGCAAAATTGACTGCGAAGTGGTTCTGGATTGCCGCGACCTTCTGCGTTCTGATCGCAGCCTCGCTCAATGCAAGTGCTGCGGCGGAGCCGATCGTGATTTCCCCGGCCACGCTGCCGGATGGGAGAGTTGGTGAGCACTATGATCGGACGCTGATGGCTTCAGCCGGAGCTGGCGGGCCATACACGTTCGCGCTCACTTCGGGGGTCACGCCGGTCTCCTTCAGCAGCGGCGGCGTCCTCTCCGGGGCAGTGATAGCCGCCCCCGGCACCTATAATTTCAGAGTCCTGGCGACAGATCAGGTCGGCAACACCGGCACACGCGACTACACGATTGTGATCGCGGACAACCCGGTCTTGATTTCGCCTGCTGCGTTGCCCGGCGGGCAGATTGGCCAGCCGTATAACCAGGCGCTGACGGCTTCGGGTGGCGCTGGCGGTCCCTACACGTTCTCGATCGTTTCGGGCTCCATGCCCGTCGCCTTCAGCAGTGCCGGCGTCCTCTCAGGGCCAGTGATAGCCGCCCCCGGCGTCTAGAGTTTCAGGGTCCGGGCGACAGACCATGTCGGCAACAGCGGCGAACACGACTACACCGTCGTGATCGCTGACAACCCGGTCGTCATTTCACCAACTGCCTTGCCCGGCGCGCAGATTGGCCAGCCCTATAGCCAGGCGCTGACGGCTTCGGGTGGTGCCGGCGGCCCCTTTACGTTCTCGATCGTTTCGGGCTCCATGCCCGTCGCCTTCAGCAGTGCCGGCGTCCTCTCCGGGCCGGTCATAGCGGCCCCCGGCGTCTACAGTTTTAGGATTCGGGCGACGGACCATGTCGGCAACAACGGCGAACGCGACTACACGCTTGCGATCACCACTGGCCCGCCCATCGTAATTTCACCGGCAGCTTTGCCCAATGGCCAGGTTGGGCAGCCCTATAGCCAGATGCTGACCGCAACCGGCGGGTGTGGGCGCGCCTTACACGTTTCAGCGGATGATCGGAAATCTGCCCGAAGGCGTTTCGCTCGCAACCGATGGCACACTCGGCGGCACGCCGACCGAGAGCGGATCATTTGCCTTTGCCGTCGATGTGTTCGACACCTCCGAGAACAGGGCAAGGCGCGAGTATACGCTGGACATCGCTGCGGCGCCCCGACCGACGGCGCCGTCACTGACCATGACGATCGTTGCCGGCATGTCAGCTTCGCTGCCGTTGACGCCGGGTGCTACCGGCGAACCATTCAGCGCCGCGGCGATCATGTCCAGCGCCCCCGCCGAGGGCGGCACGGCGACGCTGTCCGGCGCGCCCAACTACCTACTGACCTTCGCGTCCTCGCCGGTGTTTTCAGGCACCGTCATCGTAACGTACACACTGACCGGCCCCGGCGGCGTTTCCGATCCGGCCACGGTGACCATCACCGTCACCACGCGGCCGGACCCATCCGACGATCCGGAGGTCGCCGGGCTGCTCAATGCCCAGGCGCAAGCGGTGCAGCAATTCGCCGCCGGGCAGACAGGCAATATCAACCATCGCATGGGCGCTTTGCGAAGCGAGGCGTGCCGCAAGGCCTTTGCGAATGGGCTCGAACTGTCTGGCCAAGGCGTCGATGGCAATGCCGCCAGCGTCGACTTTCCAGACGGATCCGATTGTGGGGGCGACGCGGCAAAGCTGGGCTTCGGCTTGTGGGCCGGCGGCCACATCGATCTCGGCCATAGTTCGCCTGACGATAGCGCGGAGCGGGACTCCGTTTCGATCAACATGACCACCGGCATCGACTACCGTTTCAACGACCGTTTCGTCGCCGGTCTGGCCGTCGGCTACTCCAGCGACGACAGCGACATTGGCGGCAATGGCACCGAGAGTTCCGGCGAGGCCTACAGCGCGACGCTCTATGCAAGCTATCGCCCGGCCGAAAACCTGTTTCTCGATGCCCTGGCCGGCTACGGTTCGTTCAGCTTCGATTCGAAGCGCTTCGTGACAAGTGTTGGCGGCTTTGCCGACGGTCAGCGTGACGGCGACCAGATTTTCGGCTCGCTGACTGCCGGTTTCGATCATCGCGTCGGCGGGCTGCGACTCACTCCGTTCGCCAGGTTGACGGCATCCTCTTCGAGCCTCGACGCGTTTACCGAAACCGGAGCAGGCATCTATTCGCTGAGCTTCGGCAAGCAGAGCGTCGACAGCTTCGGCGGCACGCTTGGCCTTGCCGGCGGCTATGACATGCCGGTGGCCCTCGGCGTCTTCACACCACGCTTCCGGTTTGAATACACTCACGAATTCTCCGGCTCGAGCGGCGTCGATATCCGCTACGCGGATAGTCCGGATGGCCTTGTCCATGGTTTCCAGACGCAGCCTTTGGCGAGTGACCAGGTGATGATCGGCCTGGGCGCCGATCTGCTGCTGCACCAAGGGTTATCCATCGGGCTCGATTATCGCGGCACAATCGGCTTTCAAGACAGCTACAGCCATGCCTTTGGCCTGAGGGTCGGCGGCGGGTTCTGACCATTGCGGCAACGGCTGCTCATCCGTCCCGTGGACGGATGAGCAGCCCCATCGCTAACAGTTCAGTCGCCTTGGGCGCTACGTCCTCAGAACGCCACCGGTCTGCTTGCCGACATTCTCGACGATACGCTTGGCCAGTGCCTCGAAATCCTCGTCGGTCAGTGTCTTTTCAACCGGCTGGATCGACACTTCGATGGCGATCGATTTCTTGCCCTCGCCCAGCGAAGCGCCTTCGAAGATGTCGAAGACCGAGACGGCGGTGATGAGCTTCTTGTCGGCGGCGAGCGCCGCGCGCACCAGCGTGCCGGCCTCGACCGTTTTGTCGACGACGAAAGCAAAGTCGCGCTTGACCGCCTGGAAGGGGGACAGTTCCAGTTTCGGCTTGGTTTTCGTCGGCTTGGCCTTCGGCTCGGGCACAGCATCGACAAACACTTCGAAGCCGCAGAGCGGGCCGGAAACATCGAGGCCTTCCAGCGTCTTCGGGTGGAATTCGCCGAAGGTGCCGAGCACGGTTTTCGGACCGAGCTTGATCGTGCCGGAACGGCCGGGATGATACCAGGCCGGGCCGCCGGCCTCGATCTGCAGCCGGTCGACAGGCGCACCGCAGGCTTCCAGTGCGGCGATCGCGTCGGCCTTGGCGTCGAACACGCCGACCGCACCCGAATTACCGGCCCAGTTGCGGCCTGAGCCGTCGAGCTTGGCGGTGCCGCGGCGCACGCCGGCGGCCACGCGCCGCTGCTGGTCGGCGCCGTCGCCCTCATAGGTGCCCGAGACTTCGAACAGCGCCACGTCGCCGATGCCCTTGTCGGCATTGCGCTGGGCAGCAGCAATCAGGCCCGGCAGCAGCGACGGCCGCATGTCGGACATGTCGGCGGCGATCGGGTTGGCGAGCTTCAGCGCGGTCTGGCCGCCGCCGAACAACTCGGCGTGCTTGGCCGGGATGAACGACCAGGTGACGGCCTCCATCATGCCGCGCACGGCGAGCGCTCGCTTGGCGGTGCGGGTACGGACCTGCAGCGTGGTGAGGATCCTTGCGTTGACCGCGTCATGCGCGCCGAGCGGCTGCGGTGCGATGTTGTCGACGCCGTGGATGCGCATGACCTCCTCGACCAGGTCTGCCTTGCCATCGACGTCGGGGCGCCAGGACGGCACGGCGACATCGACGACATCGCCCGAGCCCTCCGGCTTGAAGCCGAGGCGCGACAGGATGTCGAGGCTTTCCGCGCTGGGAACCTCGATGCCGGTCAGCCGCTTCACTTCCGAAAGCGGGAAGGAAACGATCTTCGACTTGTGGCCGGCATAACCGACGACTTCCATTTCGGTCGGCATGCCGCCGCAGAAATCGAGCACCAGTTTCGTTGCCAGCTCGACGCCGGGAACCATGAATTCGGGGTCCACGCCGCGCTCGAAGCGATAGCGGGCGTCAGTGATGATGCCGAGCGTGCGGCCGGTGCGCGCCGTGGTGATCGGATCCCAAAGGGCGGATTCGATCAGCACATCTGATGTGTTCTCGTCGCAGCCCGAATGCTCGCCGCCCATGATGCCGGCGATGGACTCGACGCCGTTGTCATCTGCGATGACGCACATTTCCGGCGTCAGCGTGTATTCGCGGCCGTCGAGCGCCTGCACCTTTTCGCCATCGCGGGCGCGGCGCACGACGAGATTGCCGGCAACCTTGCTGGCGTCGAACACATGCAGCGGGCGGCCGCGGTCGAAGGTGACGTAATTGGTGATGTCGACCAGCGCGCTGATCGGCCTCAGGCCGATGGCGATCAGCCGCTGCTGCAGCCATTTTGGCGACGGCCCATTCTTGACGCCCTTGACCAGCCTGAGCGCGAAGCCGGGACAGAGCTCCGGCGCTTCGATCGTTACCTTGACCGGACACATGCCGTTGCCGACATGCGGCATGATGGCGCCGCCGACGAGGCGGCCAAGCCCGCTCGCCGCCAGATCCCTGGCGATGCCGTGGACGCTGGTCGCATCCGGCCGGTTCGGCGTCAAATTGATCTCGATGACCGGATCGTCGATGTGCGCATAGGCAGCGAAGCTGGTGCCGACAGGCGCATCCTCAGGCAGGTCGATGATGCCGTTGTGCTCGTCGGACAGTTCCAGTTCGCGCTCGGAACACATCATGCCGTGGCTTTCGACGCCCCTGATCTTGCCGACCGTCAGCGTCACGTCGATGCCGGGCACATAGGTGCCGGGCGCGGCAAAGGCGCCGATCAGGCCGGCCCGCGCATTGGGCGCGCCGCAGACGACCTGCACGGGTGGTTTGCCGTTGCCCGTATCGACAGTCAGCACGCGCAGCCGGTCGGCATCGGGGTGCTGGACCGCCGTCAGCACCTTGGCAATGACGAAGGGTTTCAGGCTCGACTTGTCGTCGACATGCTCGACTTCGAGGCCGATCGAGGTCAGCCGCTCGACGATCTCGTCAAGCGTGGCGTCGGTCTCGAGATGATCCTTGAGCCAGGAGAGGGTGAATTTCATGGGACTGTTCCGTCTGGTCTTTTGACGCTTGTTTTCAGATGTCTCGGCAGGTCGTCGGACATATGCAGGAAGGGGAGCTGCTCACTGACATAGGCATGCTGCGTCGGCTCAAAATCGGCCGGCGCATCCATGGCGCCGAGCATGAAGTAGATGTCGTCCTCCAGCCGCTCGTCGACATAGGCGATGGGTGAGCCGCAGGTGCCGCAGAAGGAGCGCGTCACCGGGCCGTTCTCATACATCTTCAGCGCCTTGCCGGTGAACGCGACCTGATCGACCAGGAAGCCGACAAAGGCCGACATCGGCGCGCCGCTGGCCCGCCGGCAATCGGCGCAATGGCAATAGCTGACGTGATGCGGTTCGACTGATGCCTCGAACCGCACGGCGCCGCAGCGGCAGCCGCCGGCATAGGGCGCTGTCATGCGCTCAGGCCTCCGAACAGCGTCGGCATGTCGAGCGGCCTGAACCCGTAATGCGACAGCCAGCGCACGTCGGCATCGAAGAAGGCGCGCAGGTCCGGCATGCCGTATTTCAGCATGGCGATACGGTCTATGCCCATCCCCCAGGCAAAGCCCTGATATTCGTCCGGATCGAGCCCGCCATGGCGCAGCACGTTGGGATGCACCATGCCGCAGCCGAGGATCTCCATCCAGTCGGAGCCTTCGCCGAAGCGCACTTCGCCGGGCCTGGAGCGGTCACACTGGATATCAACCTCGAGGCTCGGTTCGGTGAACGGGAAGAAGGACGGCCGGAAGCGCATCTTGACCTGCGGCACCTCGAAGAAGGCCTTGCAGAACTCCTCCAGCACCCACTTCATGTTGGCGACATTGGCCGTCTTGTCGATCACCAGCCCCTCGACCTGATGGAACATCGGCGAGTGGGTGGCATCCGAATCCTGCCGGTAGGTCTTGCCCGGAATGACGATGCGGATCGGCGGCTTCTTCGTCTCCATGGTGCGGATCTGAACCGGCGAAGTGTGGGTGCGCAGAAGCTTGCGCTCGCCCTTCTCGTCCGGCTGGAAGAAGAAGGTGTCGTGCATCTCGCGCGCCGGATGGCCTTCTGGGAAATTCAGCGCGGTGAAATTGTAGTAATCGGTCTCGATATCGGGACCTTCGGCGATGGAGAAACCGAGGTCGCCGAAGATCGCCGCAATCTCGTCGATGACCTGGCTGATCGGGTGGATACGGCCGCGCTCAGCCGGCGACTGCCGCACCGGCAGCGTCACGTCGACCTTTTCGGCGGCCAGGCGGGCGGTGATCGCCACATCTTTCAACTCGGCCTTGCGCGCCGTCAGCGCATCTGTGACGCGGTTCTTGAGGCCGTTGATGGCCGGGCCTTTGACCTGACGCTCCTCGGCGGTCATCGCGCCAAGTGTCTTCAGCATCTCGGACACGGCGCCCTTCTTGCCGAAAGCAGCGATGCGCACGGCCTCGATGGCCGGCTCATCGGCGGCCGAGGCGATTTCGGCCAGAAGTGAGTTTTCAAGCGTATCCAGGCCAGTGGTTGCGTCGTTCACGGTCAAAACTCGCTACGTTGGAAATCAGCTCAAAGTGAAAGTCACTTTTAAGTTGAAGTTCAGGCAAAAGAAAAACCCGCGCCAGCCGTGCCAGCGCGGGTTCCCCAAATCAGAATTGCGAATGCTTGGGAAGCGCTGGTCTTAGGCGACAGCGCTTTCAAAAGCGTTCGGCGTGGTGTTCTTCAGATATTCGAGCGCCACCTTGGCCTTGGCGACCAGGGCTGCGAAAGCCTGCGGCTCATGGATGGCCATGTCCGACAGGATCTTGCGATCGATCTCGATGCCCGACTTGTTGAGGCCGTCGATGAAACGGCCATAGGTCAGGCCATGCTCGTGCGTCGCGGCGTTGATGCGCTGGATCCACAGCGCGCGGAACGAGCGCTTGCGGTTCTTGCGGTCGCGGTAAGCGTACTGCAGCGACTTTTCCACCGCCTGCTTGGCGATGCGGATGGTGTTCTTGCGGCGGCCGTAGAAGCCTTTCGCGGCTTTCAGGACCTTCTTGTGCTTGGCGTGCGAGGTGACGCCTCTTTTTACGCGTGCCATGTCATGATCTCCTTAAAAGCAATTCCAGGAAAAGTGCCCTTGCGGTTTTCCGTTCGGAATTGCGTAAAACAAATGCGTGTCCGGACCGAAAGCCCTATTTGAGCGGAATGTTATCCAAAAAGTCTGCAACTTTTTGGCATCACGCCTTAGAGGCCGTTCGGCAGAAAATTCTTGATGACCTTCTTGCCATCCGGTTCAGCCAGAACCATCGTGCCGCGGGCATTTCGAATGAACTTGTTGGAACGCTTGATCATGCCGTGACGCTTGCCGGCAGCAGCCGACAGGACTTTACCCGTACCTGTGATCTTGAACCGCTTCTTGGCGGCCGATTTGGTCTTCATCTTGGGCATTTTGCTACTCCGTATTGTTGGCGCACTATCGCGCTTCTTGTTCGCTTCGGGCCGACCAAAGCCCGAAAAGCAAATGAAACCGCCACGGCATGCCCTGCCGGGCGGTTTTCTTGAACGGCGGTCCTATACGTCAAAGACGGCCCGCGCGCAACACCTGTGGAGATGCGGCGCTGTGTCCTTGGTCAGGGCAGCGTGAACCAGACCGGCAACATGCCTGACAGCTGGGCTCCGTCTATCAATTCGAAGGCCGGCAGGGCGATGAGAAACACCAGGCCGTCGAGCAGCGTGGTCAGCAGCAGGCGGGGCTTGAAGCTGCCCGTGTCGCCCTCCTGGTAGAGCGACAGCTTCGGGAAGAAGCGCGGCACCTTCTCCAGATAGGCCTGGTACGGCGCGCCGAGCGCCTCCTTGAGGAACTTCTCTTCGCGCAGGATGACGATGTGGAAGGCACCCGCGCACAGCAGCGCAAAGAGGATGATGCCGGAGAACGAGCCGATCTGGGCGCCGACGCCGGCCGCGGCCACGGTCGAGAACACATACAGTGGGTTGCGGGTGATCGAGTAAGGCCCGCCGGTCACCACCTCGGAAGATTTGCGCCCGCCTATATAGAGCGTCGCCCAAAGGCGCCCGACGATGCCGAGGAAAATCAGCAGCACGCCGAACATTTCGATCGACTCATGCACCCAGGTTTCAGGCGGAAAACTCGATTGGCCGAACAGCAGTGCCAGAAACAGCACCACCACCAGCACCGCAAGCACCATGCGGCGCATATGCTGGTAGTTGCCCAGCCCGTGTGCCTCGACGGGCGCAGACTTGATTTCATTGACCATGGCGGAATCCGATCGTCGAGAAACTTGCCGGCGATCGCAGCTTCTGGCCAAGGAAACAGGGCCCCGCCGATCGTTGGGATGACTTGCAGGATAATTCAGGCGGATTTAATGCATGTCGCCTCTTTTGACTGCCTACCGCCGCTCAATACAGCGACTGCCTATCGCCGCTCAATACAGCCAGAAGAGGACGGGAATTACACCGCTTTCCTGTCCGGACTCGATGAGTTCGAAAAACGGTATGGAAACCAGAAACATCAAGCCGTCGCGCAGCGTGTGATTGAAGATGCGCGGTGTGAAGGTGACCTCGGCCTGATCGCGATAAAGCCGGGGATTGGGAAAAAAACGCGGCACCCGTGCGACGTAGTCCTTGTACGGCGCCCCGAGCACGGTCGCCAAATGCCGTTCCTCGCGCAGCGTGACGATGTGGAACGCGGCCGCGCACAAAACCGCCGACGCTACCGCGACGATCGCGCTGCCGGTCTGGGTGCCAATGCCGACGGCCGCTACGGTGGAGAAAAAATACAGCGGGTTGCGCATCACCGAATACGGGCCGGTTGTAACCACTTCGGCCGACTTGCGGCCGCCGATATAGAGGATCGACCAGAGCCGGCCGCCGATCCCGATCAGTATCAGGGCGATCCCGTGCGCCTCTATGCGTTCGTGGGTTAGTTCATCGTGCGGGGAGCCGCCGAAGATCAGCAAAGCGCAAAAAGCACCGATTAGCAGCGCCAGCAGGACCCGCCGGCGCCGCTGATAGCGACCCATTTCACTTGTAGAACGTGCCGCAGCGGTCATAGGAGAATCCTTTCGCCGCGAGGACCGGCAACCAGAATCCTTGTCGATGCAACTTGCGGAGAAATCATGGCGAAGACAAAACAAACAAAAGGCCGCCGAAGCGGCCTTTGCTTTTGACGGGGATCGCTCTAGCGCGGCGACAGCACCATCATCATCTGGCGGCCTTCGAGCTTCGGTTCCGCCTCGACCTTGGCGATCGTCGCCACTTCCTCGCGAACCTTGTTCAGAAGCTGCATGCCGAGTTCCATATGCGCCATCTCGCGGCCACGGAAGCGCAGCGTCAGCTTGACCTTGTCGCCTTCCTCGAAGAAGCGGCGAACCGCCTTCATCTTGGTCTCGTAGTCATGGCTGTCGATGTTCGGGCGCATCTTGATCTCCTTGATCTCGATGACCTTCTGGTTCTTGCGCGCCTCGGCCGCCTTCTTCTGGTTGGCGTATTTCAGTTTGCCGAGATCGAGTATCTTGACGACGGGGGGCACCGCATTGGGCGATATCTCGACGAGATCGAGCCCAGCCTCTTCGGCGAGCAGCAATGCGTCGTTGATGGAAACATCGCCGCGGTTCTGGCCTTCGGCGTCGATAAGCTGGACCCGGGGAACCCGGATGTCACGGTTGGAGCGCGGGCCATCCTTGGTCGGCGCCGCTGCTTTGAAAGGTCTGCGAATGGTCGTGGTCTCCTTGGCCGTTTCGTTCAGGGTCTGTCAGTGTTGATGCATGGACGCGCCAATGTGGTGAGCGCGCGGGCGGAGTCAATAGCACAGCATTGACAGAAAATCACCCTGATCGCTGCTCTGCACCAAACAAAGAACATAGTGAGCACTTTTCGCCACGCCACCGGCCGTGTCACAAGACCGGCTTGAGGAAAAAGCCATGAACGCCACGCCCCCAACCTTTCTGGATGTCGACGGATCGCGCATCGCGGTGCGCCATACGTCAGGTGATAGGCCGGGCATCGTCTGGCTCGGCGGTTACAAGTCCGACATGCTGGGCACGAAGGCGCAGACGCTGTCGGACTGGGCGGCAAAAGAAGGCCGCGCCTTCCTACGCCATGATTATTCCGGCCATGGCGAATCCGGCGGCGCCTTTGCCGATGGCACGATTTCGACATGGCTTGCACAAAGCCTTGCCGTGTTCCGGCATTTCACCCGCGGCAGGCAGATCCTGGTCGGCTCCTCGATGGGCGCCTGGATCGCGCTACGCATGGTGCAGGAATTGCGCAAGGCTGATGACAGCAACGTCGCTGGCCTGGTGCTGCTGGCGCCGGCCCCGGATTTCACCGCCGAACTGGTCGAACCGGTGCTGACCAAGGCGCAGAAGCGCGATCTCGCCAAAAAAGGTTTCTTCGAAGAGCCGTCGGACTATTCCACAGAACCCTACATCTACACCCGCGCGCTGATCGAGGACGGGCGCGACAACCGGGTTATGACAGGCCCGATCGACACCCATTGCCCTGTGCACATCCTGCAGGGCCTGGCCGATGCGGACGTGCCTGCAAGCCACGCACTGAAGCTGGTCAGCCTGCTGCCCGCGGACGACGTGACACTGTCACTGATCCCCGACGGCGACCATCGCCTGTCGCGACCGCAGGATCTCGACATGCTGGTGCGGGCCGTCGATGCGATGGCGCAGAGAGGAAACTGATGCGCCTTTCCATCCCGATATCCGCCTTCGTCGCGGCGATCGTCGGCTTCGGCGGCACGCTGGCCATCGTCATCGCAGCCGCCACCGCAGTCGGTGCGACGCAGATAGAGACGGCAAGCTGGGTGACGACGATCTGCCTGGCCATGGCGATCGAGAGCCTGTGGCTGTCATGGCGCACGAAGATGCCTGTCATCACCGCATGGTCGACGCCGGGCCTGGCGCTGATCGCGGCATCGAGCGGCTTTTCGATGAGCGAGGCCGTCGCCGCCTTCATCGTCACCGGCGTCCTTCTGGTCGCCACAGGGCTGTTTCGGCCCCTGACCAAGCTGATCTCGAGGATACCGCCCTCGGTCGCCTCGGGCATGTTGGCTGGTATCGTCGTCACCTTCGCGCTCAATGCGGTGAAAACCATTCCAATCGACCCGTGGCTGATCCTGCCGCTGATCGCTGCCTTCTTCGTTATCAGGCTGTTCAACCCGGCGCTGTCGGTGCTGGCGGTTCTGATTGGCGGTGGCCTCGCCGCTTTCCTCACCGGCCGTGTCGGTGGCCTGCCGACACCGGAACTGTCGACGCTGACGCTGATTGCGCCCGATTTCACCGCCAAGGCGATGATCGGTCTGGCACTGCCGCTCTATCTCGTCACCATGGCCTCACAGAACCTGTCCGGCCTCGCCGTGCTGCGCGCCGCCGGCTATCACCCGGAGCCCGGCCCGCTGATCGGCGTCACGGGCCTGTTTTCGCTGCTGTCGGCGCCGTTCGGCGGCTCGACGACCAATCTGGCGGCGATCTCGGCGGCGATCTGCACCGGACCGGACGTCCACCCCGATCCCGCCGAGCGATGGAAGACCGGGCCGTTCTATGCGCTCGCCTATCTCATCTTTGCTATTTTCGGCGCTTCGCTGGTGGCGATCTTCGCGGTGCTGCCGCAGAGCCTGATCGTGCTGGTGGCAGGCCTGGCGCTGATGGCGTCGCTCGCCAACGCGCTGTCTATCGCGCTGAAGGAAGAGGCGGATCGCATGGCCGCCACCGTCACCTTTGTCGTCACCGCGTCGGGTCTGACGCTGTTCGGCGTTGGCGCCGCATTCTGGGGCCTGATTGCCGGGCTGGTCGTGCTTTTCCTCGATATGATCAAAAAGCGATAATCATTTCAGATGCTTGTCCGGATTTGGCGGACATTGTCTTGAATCGCCGTTTTTCTCTTCCCATTTCGATTCCACGCAGCCCGGATTTGGCTGTCTCCAACCGAAGGAATGGGAGAAAATGAACGCATCCGCATTGATCCGTCCGGCCTGGACGCCGGCAACCATCGCGTTGATGGTTGTAGGTTTCATGGTGTTCTGGCCACTCGGCTTCGCCATGCTCGCCTACATCATCTGGGGCGACCGCCTCGATGGCTTCAAGCGTGACGTCAACCGCGCGACCGACGGCATCTTCGCCGGCTGCCGCCGCGGTTCCGACAAGGCCGCGCGCTGGGGCAATGGCTCCACCCGCACCGGCAACGTCGCTTTCGACGAGTGGCGCGAAAAGGAACTTGAGCGGCTGAACGAAGAGCGCCGCAAGCTCGACGAGATGCTGACCCAGTTCGACGAGTATGCCCGCGAATTGCGCCGCGCCAAGGACCAGGACGAGTTCGACCGGTTCATGGCCAACCGCAACAAGTCGACGGCTCCGACGAAGACCGATCCAAGCACCGGAACGACGACCACCAAGCGTGGCAAGGGCTCGAACCTGCTTGACGACTGAGGCCAAGCGACTGGCCACATCGTGAAAAAACGGCGTCGCGCG
Source organism: Mesorhizobium sp. M7A.F.Ca.MR.148.00.0.0 (assembly GCF_003997735.1). Classification (NCBI taxonomy): domain Bacteria; kingdom Pseudomonadati; phylum Pseudomonadota; class Alphaproteobacteria; order Hyphomicrobiales; family Phyllobacteriaceae; genus Mesorhizobium; species Mesorhizobium sp. M7A.F.Ca.MR.148.00.0.0. Next base: position 73,255 of record NZ_RZTB01000007.1, read on the forward strand.
AGCGGCGCCGTTTCTTTTTTGTTCTAGTCGTTTTTCTCGAATCGCGTATCGTCCCGCCATGACTCTCGGCTTCTTTCGCAATCTGACAAAGCCCAAGCCCACGCCTGTCGTTGAGCGCGAATATTGCGTCGCCGGCCGCACGCTGCCGCTCAAGATCGTCGAGAGCGCCAGGGCGCGCCGAATGACGCTGCGCATCGATTCAGGCGGCCAGGGTCTACGCATAACCGTGCCGCCAGGCCTGCGCCGCGGCGAAGTGGACAGGTTCCTCGAGCGGCACCAGGACTGGCTGGAGCAGCGACTGGCCAAGGTGCCGACGCGGCCGCAGGTGCGGCCCGGCATCAGGATCCCGGTGCGCGGCGTGCCGCACCGCATCGTCCATGAACCGTCAAAGCGCGGCACCGTCACCGTGTCGCGCGACGAACGTGGTCCGCTCTTGATCGTGCATGGCGACCGCATACATCTGCCGCGCCGCCTCGCCGATTTCCTCAAGCGCGAGGCCAAGAAGGAAATCGAGAAGCTGGTGGCCAAACACACCGAGGCGCTCGGCAAGCGCGCCAAGGCGATCCGCTTCAAGGACACGTCAAGCCGCTGGGGTTCATGCACCTCCGAAGGCAATCTGTCCTTTTCCTGGCGCATCATGATGGCGCCGTCGCCGGTCATCAATTATCTCGTCGCGCATGAAGTGGCGCATCTCAAGGAGATGAACCACGGTCCGAAATTCTGGAAATTGTGCGAAAAGCTCTGCCCCGACACCGATCGCTGCAAGGACTGGCTGAAGCGCAATGGCGGTGCGCTGCAAGCGATCGTGTTCGAGTAGGTGACTGCGAAGATCGAATATCGACTGATTGGAGCGGGTTGGGCAATCTGCGATGTTGCGGTTGAAGATCTTAAGGCAACCGTGGCGGCATCCTATCTGGGCGACACACTGAATGAGTTGCTTTGCGCCACGCTGAGCGCGCTGGAGGGCACCAGATATTCCGCCGCACGCTTTTGCGATGAACCCAGTGAGTATCGCTTTGTCCTGATGCCGAAGGATGGCTTTGTCAGAGTGCGAATACTGGAGTTTTCAGAATTGTGGTCTGACGAGCCCGATGACTTCGGTGCCATAAGGTTGGATGCCATCTGCGGTTTGCGGGAGTTTGCTGAGGCAGTTCTCAGCGCCGCCCGTGCGGTTCTGAACACCCATGGTATCAAGGGTTACAAGGAGAATTGGGGCAGACATGAGTTTCCATTGGAAGCTATGAACAAGCTGAGCCGCGCGTTGGGAGTGGCGACGCTCCAGTGACCAGGGTTTCAACCGTCAATCGTCATTCGCGGCGTTGAGCTCCTCGGGCCGCAGCCCCTCATCGCCATGATGCGGCCACGGCAAGAAATTGCCGTCGAAGGCATCACCGCCGAAATAGTCGAGCGCCCGGTGCGCCTCGGCGCCGTTGAAGGCGGCCTTGTCGATCAGGTGCGCGATGACCTCGCGCGCCTGCGCGATCTTCTGCCTGAGTTCGGCAATTGTCCTGTCGGTCATGATCGTGCTCCCGCCATGTGTCCTATTCATCCATAGGTAGCGCCTTTGGCCGCGCCGGCAAACAGCATGCTTTTTCTCGACTCTTATCGCTTTTCATGCCAATTCCCGCGCCATGGCACTCGACATCAAGATCTGCGGCTTGAAGACCGACGCGGCAATGGCCGCGGCGCTGGCCGGCGGCGCCAGCCATGTCGGGTTTATCTTCTTCGCCAAAAGCCCACGCTATGTCGAACCCGCCGAGGCTGGCCGCCTGCGCGAGGCGGCGCGCGGCAACGCGACGGCGGTTGCTGTCACAGTCGATGCCGGCGACGCTTTCCTGGATGAAATCATTGCCCAAATGCAGCCTGACATGCTGCAACTGCATGGCGCGGAAACGCCCGACCGAGTGGCCGAGGTCAAAGCCCGCTATGGCGTGCCGGCGATGAAGGCGCTGTCGGTCAGCGAGGCTGCTGACCTGGAGCGGATAAAGCCGTTCATCGGCATAGCCGACCGGTTCCTGTTCGACGCCAAGCCGCCGAAAGGCTCAGAGCTGCCGGGCGGCAATGGTGTGGCCTTCGACTGGCACATCCTCGCCGGCCTTGACGGCAGCGTCGATTACATGCTTTCCGGTGGGCTCAACGCCGCCAATATCGGCGATGCCCTTCGGCTTGCCGACCCGCCCGGAATAGACATTTCCTCAGGCGTGGAAAGCGCACCGGGCGTCAAGGATCCGGCGCTGATCGCACGGTTTTTCCGGGCCGTCAGGACCGCGCGGAACACCCGCGCAGCCTAGTAGTGCCTTAAACCAGAGCATGTCCCGGAAAAGTGGGAACCGGTTTTCCGACAAGGACATGCTTCATAAGTCAAGATGCCAGGAGATCGGCGATGAACAAGCCGGCGACACCCAATTCCTTCCGCACCGGACCCGACGAACAGGGCATGTTCGGCATTTTCGGCGGTCGTTTCGTTGCCGAAACGCTGATGCCGCTGATCCTCGATCTGGAGCGGCACTGGAACGAGGTCAAGAACGATGCGGATTTCAGGGCCGAGCTGACTGACCTGTCGACCCACTATGCCGGACGGCCGTCGAAGCTCTATTTCGCCGAAGGCCTCACGAAGCATCTCGGCGGCGCAAAGGTCTATTTCAAGCGCGAGGATTTGAACCACACCGGTTCGCACAAGATCAACAACTGCCTCGGCCAGATCCTGCTGGCCAAGCGCATGGGCAAGAAGCGCATCATCGCCGAGACCGGCGCCGGCCAGCATGGCGTGGCATCGGCCACGGTCGCGGCCCGCTTCGGCTTCCCCTGCGTCGTCTATATGGGCGCCACCGACGTCGCCCGGCAAAGCCCCAACGTCTTCCGCATGAAGCTGCTGGGCGCCGAAGTGCGGCCGGTGACCGCTGGTCACGGCACGCTGAAGGACGCCATGAACGAGGCATTGCGCGATTGGGTGACCAATGTCGAGGACACCTATTACCTGATCGGCACCGCCGCCGGCCCGCATCCCTATCCGGAGCTGGTGCGCGACTTCCAGTCGGTAATCGGCACCGAAGCGCGGGCGCAGATCCTCGAGCAGGAAGGCCGGCTGCCGGACACCATCATCGCCGCTGTCGGCGGTGGTTCGAACGCCATCGGCCTGTTCCATCCCTTCCTCGACGACAAAGAGGTTCGCATCATCGGCATCGAGGCCGGCGGACGCGGCCTTGACGGCATCGAGCATTGCGCCTCGATGAATGCCGGCGCGCCGGGCGTGCTGCATGGCAACCGCACCTATCTCCTGCAGAACGCCGACGGACAGATCATGGACGGCCATTCTATCTCGGCCGGTCTCGATTATCCCGGCGTCGGCCCCGAGCATTCCTGGCTGCGCGATTCAGGCCGCGTCGAATACGTGCCGATCCTCGACGACGAGGCGCTGGAGGCCTTCAAGCTGACGACGCGCGTCGAAGGCATCATCCCGGCGCTGGAATCCGCGCATGCCATTGCGCATGCGGTGAAGATCGTGCCCGCCATGGACAAGGACCAGATCGTCATCGTCAACCTGTCCGGCCGTGGCGACAAGGACGTGCATACGGTGGCCTCGATGCTGGGTATGGAGATCTAGGCCCCTTTGGACAGTTTCGATTTGGGAGTTGATTATGAGCAAAATTCGTCCAAAGGGCCAGACATGGTGACCCGCATCGACCGCCGTATGGCAAAACTGAAAGCCGAAGGCCGCCCGGCGCTCGTCACCTATTTCATGGGCGGCGACCCTGGCTACGACACCTCCCTGTCGATTATGAAGGCACTGCCCAAGGCCGGCGCCGACATCATCGAGCTCGGCATGCCGTTCTCCGATCCGATGGCCGACGGCCCGGCGATCCAGGCGGCGGGCCTGCGCGCGCTGAAGGGCGGCCAGACGCTGGTCAAGACGCTGAAGATGGCGTCCGACTTCCGGACCAGTGACAATGAAACGCCGATCGTGCTGATGGGCTACTACAATCCGATCTACATCTATGGCGTCGACCGCTTCCTCAAGGACGCGATCGCCAGCGGCATCGACGGGCTGATCGTCGTCGACCTGCCGCCGGAGATGGACGAGGAACTGTGCATTCCGGCGCTGAAAGCCGGCATCAACTTCATCCGGCTGGCGACGCCGACCACCGACGACAAGCGCCTGCCGAAAGTGCTGCAGAACACGTCGGGCTTCGTCTACTACGTGTCGATGACCGGCATCACCGGCTCGGCGCTGGCCGACACCGGCAAGGTGGCGGCGGCGGTCAAGCGCATCAAGGGCCACACCGACCTGCCGGTCTGCGTCGGCTTCGGCGTCAAGACCGCCGAGCAGGCCCGGGTGATCGGCGCCAATGCCGACGGCGTCGTCGTCGGCACCGCGATCGTCAATGCGGTTGCCAATGTGCTGGGACCGAAGGGCGAAAAGACCGCCGATCCGGCCGAAGCCGTCGCCACGCTGGTCAGCGGCCTTGCGCAAGGCGTGCGCTCGGCCCGCCTTGCTGCTGCCGAATAGTTCTCCTACCTCTTCCCAATCCTCGTCAGGACAGGAGCCGAAGCGATGAACTGGATCACCAATTACGTTCGCCCGAAGATCAATTCGATGCTCGGCCGGCGCACCGACATGCCCGAGAACCTCTGGATCAAGGATCCGGAGACCGGCGAGATGGTGTTCCACAAGGACCTGGAATCCAACCAGTTCGTCATTCCGTCCTCCGGCCATCACATGAAGATCTCGGCCAAGGAGCGGCTGAAATTCTTCTTCGATGGCGGCAAATACGAGACCCTGGACAACCCCAAGGTGATGCAGGATCCGCTGAAATTCCGCGACGAGAAGCGCTATGTCGACCGGTTGAAGGACGCCAAGGCCAAGACCGGCCTGGAGGACGCGATCATCAATGCGCTGGGCACCGTCGAGGGTCTGCCGGTGGTGGTCACGGTGCAGGATTTCGCCTTCATGGGCGGCTCGCTCGGCATGGCCGCCGGCGACGCCATCGTGCATGGCTTCGAAGTGGCCCTGCAGCGCAAGCGGCCGCTGATCCTGTTCGCCGCTTCCGGTGGCGCGCGCATGCAGGAAGGTATTTTGTCCCTGATGCAATTGCCGCGGACAACGGTTGGTGTCGACCGGCTGAAGGAAGCCGGCCTGCCCTACATCGTCGTTTTGACCAACCCGACCACGGGCGGCGTGACCGCCTCCTATGCCATGCTGGGCGACGTGCACATTGCCGAGCCCGGCGCGCTGATCGGCTTTGCCGGACCGCGCGTCATCGAACAGACGATCCGCGAGAAATTGCCCGACGGCTTCCAGCGCTCCGAATATCTGATGGAGCACGGCATGGTCGACATGGTCGTATCCAGGCTGGAAATGCGTGAAACGATCGCGCGCCTGCTCAAGATGCTGCTCAAGCTGCCGGAAGAGCAAAAAACGCTGGAGCCGGAAATCCTGCCCCCGGCGGTGGTCGCCGCGGAAGCTCGGCCGCAAGCCTGAAGCGACACGAAGCGCCGCGACCGCGATTGCACGGGTGCTTCGGCGCGCTGTAGCTTTTGATTGCCATGGCCATCCGAAACCGATTCTGGTTTTCACGGCTCATGCGCTAGGATTCTGCCATGACGACGCTTGCCGCCGACCGCGAAATCGAAGCCCTGATGGCGCTTCATCCGAAAGGCTTCGACCTTTCGCTCGACCGCATTTCGCGGCTGCTGGAGCGGCTTGACAATCCGCAGGATCGGCTGCCACCGGTCATCCACATCGCCGGCACCAACGGCAAAGGCTCGTGCGCCGCCTTTTCGCGCGCCCTGCTCGAGGCCGCGGACTACCGCGTCCATGTCCACACCTCGCCGCATCTGGTCAACTGGTATGAGCGTTACCGGCTGGCCGCCGATGGTGGCGGCAGGCTGGTCGAGGACAGGGTTTTCGCCGATGCTATTGCCCGTGCGGCCAGAGCCAATGAAGGCGAGAAGATCACCGTCTTCGAGATTCTCACCGCCGTCACCTTCCTCTTGTTTTCCGAACACCAGGCCGACGCCGCCATCATCGAGGTCGGGCTCGGCGGCCGCTTCGACGCGACCAATGTCGTCAAGGAGCCGGCCGTGTCAGTGATCATGCCGGTGTCGCTCGACCACGAGGCCTATCTCGGGGACCGTGTCGAACTGATCGCGGCCGAAAAGGCCGGTATTATCAAGCCCGGCTGTCCGGTGGTCATCGGCGCGCAGGAGAGCGAAACGGCGCTGCAGGTGCTGATCGAAACCGCCGAGCGGCTTGAATGCCCCACCTTCGTCTACGGCCAGGACTTCCTTGCCTTCGAGGAAAACGGCCGCATGGTCTACCAGGACGAAGACGGCTTGATGGACCTGCCACCGCCCAGGCTGCCCGGACGCCATCAGTTCGCCAATGCGGCGGCGGCGATCGCCGCGGTCAAGGCGGCCGGTTTCGAGATCAGCCATCGCGCCGCCGAAAAGGCGATGATCAATGTCGCCTGGCCAGGGCGTATGCAGAAGCTGATGCAGGGCCGGCTGGCCGAACTGGCACCCAAGGGCGCCGATATCTGGCTCGACGGTGGCCACAATCCGGGGGCCGGCGTGGTGGTTGCCGAAGCGTTGGCCGAGCAGGAAGAGAAGAACCCGCGTCCGCTGTTCCTCATCTCGGGCATGATCAACACCAAGGACCAGAGCGGCTATTTCCGTGCCTTCAAGGGCCTCGCCCGGCATGTCTACACGGTGCCGGTGAGCCTTAGCGAGGCCGGCGTGCCAAACGACGAACTGGCGGTCCGCGCGACGGAAGCCGGGCTGACCGCCGAGCCGGTGAGTTCCGTCGCCAGCGCGCTGATGCTGTTGCGCGACACCTGGGACGGCCCGGCGCCACGCATCCTGATCAGCGGTTCGTTGTATCTGACCGGCGCGGTGCTGGCCGAGAACGGCACCCCGCCGACCTGAAGGATTTTTCTGCGAGGAGCCAGTCATGATCAAGGTCAAGCAACTCGCCCATGTCTGCATCTTCGCCAACGACCTTGAAGCGACACGAAGCTTCTATCGCGACGTGCTGGGCATGGACACCCGCTTCAATTTCCTGCGTGACGGCAAGATTTTCGGGTTCTACCTCGATTGCGGCGGCGGCAGCCATGTCGAGGTGTTCGGGAAAAACGAGGCCCGCTATGGCGACCTGAACCAGATCAACCACTTCTGCCTAGAAGTGGAGAACATTGATGCCGCGATCGCCCACATCAGGTCGAAAGGTGTCGACGTCACCTCAAAGAAACTGGCCTGCGATGACACATTTCAGGCCTGGATCCGCGATCCAAACGACGTGAAGATCGAACTGTTCGAGTATACCGAAAAAAGTGCACAATTCGCCGGCGGCGACCGCATAGCCGACTGGTGAAAAGCGCCTGCCAGCCCTGACGGCTTACTTCAGCTCGATCTCGATAAAGGCGTATTCGCCTTCATTGGCGTTGATGACGTCGTGCTCGACGCCCTCCTTGCGGAAATAGGGCGCGCCCTTCTTCATTTCGGCGAAGGTCTCGCCGTCCTTGGTCAACAGCTTCACCTTGCCGTCCATCAGCGGCACGACGACATAGTCGTGGCCGTGGCGATGCCAGCCGGTGTTTTCGCCCTGCGCAAAGCGGTACTCGGTGACGATAACGCGCTCATTGTCGATGAAGACGGTGGCCTTGGCGGATCCGGTCATGGGTTTCTCCTGTCTGGCTCAAGCAGATGACATGGAGTGGCCGGACGCGAGAGCCAGAGCCACGCACCGATGACGCCAACAAAAAGCCCGGCGCGAGGCCGGGCTTGATGGTCATATGAATTTCAGATGGATCAGGCGAGATTGCCGTTGATCCAGTGCGACAGCGCGGTCTTGGGCGCCGCACCGACCTTCATGTCGGCCATTTCGCCGCCCTTGAAGATCATCAGCGTCGGGATCGAGCGCACGCCGAACTGGGCGGCAAGCTCCGGATTCTCGTCGATGTTGAGCTTGGCGATCTTGACCTTGGCGCCAAGTTCGGTGGCAATGTCTTCGAGCGCCGGCGCGATCATCTTGCAGGGACCGCACCATTCCGCCCAGAAATCGACGACGACCGGTACGTTGGCATCAAGCACGTCAGTCTGGAAGTTGCTCTTGTCGACCTTCACGGTTGCCATATGGAAAAATCCTTTTGAAAGTTTTTGTCCCACCAAATGTGGTGGCGATCGCGCCCTTCTTCAAGCAGGTGTTGTGTCACGCTCCCGTGAGTCGGGCAAGGGCGTCGTCCATGGCACCGGCCGGCAGCTCGATCAGCCGCGGCGCCTCGGTGAACAGCAGGGCCGCCTTGACCGTGCGGCCGGGATAGAGCGGCTGCAACAGGGCGCGATAGAGCGCGAGCTGGAGCAGGTAGGCCGGCGGCACCTCGGCCAGAGTGGCGGGCGCCGGCCGGTTGGTCTTGTAGTCGACAATCGATACCGTGTCCGGCGTCACCGCCAAACGGTCGATCTTGCCGGAAATCGAGCGCTTTTTGCCCTTGATCTCCAGGCTGCCCATGATCGCGACCTCGGCACGTGACGATGGTGCAAACAGCTGACCGAAGCCGACGTCGGCAAGGATCGATGTGACCGACGCCAGGGCTTTTTCGCGCTCTGACGGCGGCCAGTCCGCGCCCGTTCGCAAGAGATAGCGCTCCGCCGCGCGCTGGCGTTCGGGCTCGGCAATGCCGGGCAGCATCTGCAGCAGTTTGTGCAGGGCAAGCCCGCGCAGCACCGCAAAGCCCGGCTCGGCATCGGCGTCGAGCACCGGCGACGCCTTGTCGACCACAGCTTCCTTGCCTTCGTCTATCAGCGCCGCAGCACCGGATGGCGACAGCGGGCGCGGCAGATCCTCGAAGGGGGGCAAGGGCCGGAACAAGGTCGCCGGCAGAGGTCCGAAAGCATCCGTCGGCCGCGCCTGCTCGCCGGAAGCCAGTGCGACCGGCGGCAGCTTGGTGACATGGAAACGATGCACCGGCTCGCCGCCGGCGGGATGCGCACGCTGCTCGCTTTCCGGCGCACCGATCAACGCGCGGCTGACGATCGAATGCCAGGTGCCGGCGTTCGGCGCTCGCTTGCCGTGATAGCCGCAGACGATCAGCCGGTCCTCGGCACGGGTCATGCCGACATAGAGCAGCCGGCGGTATTCGTCGTCGGCGAGTTCCCGTGCCCGCGCCGCCGCTGCTTTGGAAAAGCCGTTGGCGACGTCCCTGGCAGAGCGCCAGAGATAGCCCTTGCCGTCCCAATTCGCGCCGGAGCCATCGAAGGGCATCAGGCGCGGCTGATGCTGGTCACTGAACGGGGCGGAACCGCCATCGACCAGGAACACGACCGGCGCTTCCAGCCCCTTGGCGGCATGCACGGTCATGACCCGGACCTCGTCGCGGGTCTGGTCCATCTCGCGCTTGATCTCGGGACCGGCGTTTTCCAGCGTCGACAGGAAGGCTTCAAGCCCCGGCAGACCGGTCCGTTCCTCGGCCAGGCAGAAGCTGAGGAACTCGTCGAGGATGTCGCCGGCTTCGGGCCCGAGCCGCGCGATCATCTTGCGGCGCACGCCATCACGCGCCAGCAGCCCGGCATAGAACTCGAATACCGGCTTGAACGCGGCCTCATTCGCCCAGGTATCGAGCCGGGCGACGACCGCCGCCAGTCGCTCACTGTCACCGGCGTGCTGGCGCAGCGATGCGATCAACGACAGGCCAGCCGGCCTCTGCGCGGCGAGCGTGAAAAGCGTCTCTTCCGGCAGATCGAAGATCGGGCTGCGCAGCACGGCGGCGAGCGACAGGTCGTCCTGCGGCTGGATGAGGAGGTGACCGAGCGCGATCAGGTCCTTGACCGCGATGTGACCTGGCAGGCTCAGCCGGTCGGCGCCGGCAACCGGAATGTCGCGGCGTTTGAGTGCGCGGGTCAGCGCATGGACGAAGCGATCGCGCTTGCGCACCAGCACCAGCACGTCGCCCGGCCGCAGCCGCTTGCCGCGGCCTTCGATGATTTCGCCACTGCCGATCCAGCCGGCGATGGTGGCGGCGACGTTCTCGGCCACGCGCACCGCCGGCGCGTGCGCATGGTCGATGGCTTGCGTCCAGTCGTCGGGCTCATCGACGGCTTCAGTGCCGACTGACGGCCAAACCTCGACATAGCCCGGTGCGTCGGTGCGGATCGCCTGGTGGCGCAGCGGATCGGGATCATGGCTGATGCCGCGCCGCACGGCTGGATCGGCGAAGACGCGGTCGACCGCGGTCAGAACATCGTCGGTCGAGCGGAACGACCAGGTCAGCTTGAGGTCGGCAAAGGACGCCTCGGCGTCGCGCACTCGTCCGGCGAACAACAGCCGGCTGTCGGCGAAGGAGTCCGGGGCGGCACCCTGGAACGAATAGATCGACTGCTTCTCGTCGCCGACGGCGAAGACCGTGCGATGGACCCTGTCGCGCGCGCCAAAGCCGGCAAAGAATTCTTCCGCCAGCCGCTTCACCACTTCCCATTGGTCGGGGCTGGTGTCCTGCGCTTCGTCGAGCAGGATATGATCGATGCCCTGGTCGAGCTTGTATTGCACCCATGGGCCGGCGTCTGGCCGCGCCAGCAGGTTGACGGTGCGGGTGATCAGGTCGTTGAAATCGAGAAAGCCGCGGCTGCGCTTCAGCATTTCGTAGCGGGCGATCAGCCAGTCGGCGATGGTCAGCGCCGCTCTTGTACCCTCCAGCATCCGGAACAGGGCCAGCCGGTCGGTGGTTTCGACGACGGCATTGGCGGCCGAGAGATAGCGCTCCGCCAGATCCGGCAGCCGGTCGACCAGAGCCTTCTTGAAGGCCTTTGCCGGGTCGTAGGCGTCGCCATCGGTCTTGAGGAAGGCTCGCGCGAGCAGTTGCAGGCGCCGAATGGGTTCGCCCTCGGCGAAAGCCTGCCGCGCATAGGGCAGGATGTTGTTCAGCACCGATCTGGCGTCGGTGGCCTCGGCTGCGCGGGCGAAGCCGGCAAAATAGTCGGGCAGGAAACCCGGCAACGGCCATACCGAAGCGGCTATGCCCTCGGCCGTCTGGCCTGGATGGAAATGGAATTCGTCGAACAAGGCCTGGAAGCGCGTGCCGTCACCACGCCCGACGGCGTCGATGAAATTGCGCAGGCCGTCGCGCTTGCGCACGATCTCACCCAGCAAGGCGTCGAGCCCGGCTTCGCCGCCCCGATCGAGAATGGCGGCAAAAGCCTCGGCCAGATCCCTGTCGCCGGCGGATGTGCCGGAAATCATCTCGCGGCGCGCCGCGGCAAACAGCGAGGCCTCCATCTGGCCGTCGAGCATCTCGAAATGGGCCGGGATGTTGGCCTCCAGCGGAAACTGGTGCAGCACCGATTCGCAGAAGGCATGGATGGTCTGGATCTTCAGCCCGCCGGGTGTTTCCAGCGCCTCGGCGAACAGGCGCCGCGCCCGGCGCATGGTCTCGAGATCCGGCCGGCGACCTTCCAGAGCCTCGACCTTTGCCGCCAGATCCGCGTCACCAAGCGTCGTCCATTCCGACAATGTCGAGAACACCCGGTTGGACATGTTGGCGGCGGCGGCGCGCGTATAGGTCAGGCACAGGATCTTCGACGGATCGGTGCCGCGCAGCAGCAACCGGATGACGCGCTGAGCCAGCACATGGGTCTTGCCGGATCCGGCATTCGCCGACACCCAGGCGGAATTGCCGGGATCGGCGGCGCGGGCCTGGCTGGTCGCGGTGTCGCTGGGGATCGGATAGGCCTTTTTCATGCCTCCCCTCCCTCGTCGCCGGCATCGCCGCCTGCCGACCATTCGAGCACGCGGGCAAGATGGTCGTAGTCGCCATCGGTCTCGCCTTCGCGGAACGGCAGCGCGCGCGACAGATAACCCGTCGCAGGATCGGCATAGTGGATCAACAGCTTTTCCAGCCGCGCCCAGGCCTCTTCGGCAAGATCGGTCGCGGTCCGCGGCTGGCGATTGTGTTCGAGGATGGATTCCTCGAACACCTCGCCATTCGGCTTCAGCCTGATGAAGGCCAGTTGAGAGGGCTCGCGCGCGCCCAGATCCTTGAAGGCGCCGCGCCTGAGCAGCGCGCCCTCCAACGCCAGTTGCGGCGCAAGCAGTGTGTGCGCCTGCGCCTTGGACGGCGAGGAACCGGTCTTGTAATCCAGTATGTCGGCCATGCCGCCGGCCAGCAGATCGACCCGGTCGGCGTAGCCGGACAGAGTCACGCCGGATTGGCCGACGACAGTCTTGCCGGCGCGCTCCTCGGCATGGCGCCTTGTCACTGCATCGGCGCGCGTGCGCTCCCACTCGATGATGTTGGCGGCGAGTTTCTCGAAACGTGGCCACCACACCGCCTCGACATCGGCCGGAAGGGCCGCTTCGGCGAAACAGGCGCGGCCGGCGGCGATAAGGCCGGCAAGCGCATCGGGGGTGCCCGGATCGGCGACGCTGCCTGAGAACAGGTGCAGGATGGCGTGAAACAACGTGCCGCGCTCGGCCGCACCGGGGTCGCGGATGACCTGATCGAGCGGCATCAGTCCAAGGATCCGTCTCGCATAGACAGCGTAGGGATCCCGGCGCAGGGTCTCGATCTCGGTGACCGAGAAATGCGTCGGGCGCACCGACAGCGGCGGCTTCGGCTGCGGCCGTGGCGCGAAATCCCGCCTTGGGCCTGTATCCAGCGCGCGCGCCCAGGCGAGCAGTTCGTCGCCACGCCGGCGCAGCTCCGCTGCCTGATCGTTGCCGATAAAGGTCAGCAGCCGCTGAAGCCAGCGCGACGGCACGGCGGGGGCGTCGCCGGCGCGCGCCGAGCGGGACAGCACCACTTTCCCAGCGCCCATGGCCATCTGGAAATCATGCGCGGCAAGGCCGATGCGCCGCTCGGGCGGTTCGAGGTCGATACCGGTCTTCATCAGCCGCGACATGAAGCGGTCGCTCTCGGGCTTGCGCGGCCATACGCCCTCGTTGAGCCCGCCGATGACCAGCGTGTCGACTGTTTGCAATCGGGCTTCCAGCGCACCCCAGATGGCGATGTTCCGGTCGGTGCCTTGTGCCGGCTTGACCGTTTCAGGCGCGATCAGCGCCGCCATGATATCGGGCCACTCGGGCGCCGCGAAGGACAGCGACGCCGAAGCCGCGACCAGCCCGCGCAGCAGTTCGGCAAGCTTCTCGCCGGCATCACCGGCATAGAGCTCGCCAAGACCACCGTCGGCGGTGCGGCCGAGATTTTCGAGTGTGGCGACGCTGGCCCTGACAAGCGCGGCAAGGTCGGCATCGTCCCGGCCGCGGAAAGCTGCGAGCGGCGCCAGCGCTTGCTTGAGACGTTCAAGCAAACTCAGCGCGTTTTCGATGGCACGCACAGTCAACCGGGAAAACCAGAAGGGGGGCCGGCTGCCGCCACCCAGGCCGGTGAGGCGGGCCTCGAACAGTTCCGGCAGCGAAACGATGTCTGGGCGGCCGGTGCCGCCGCGCAGCGCCACCAGTTCGACCAGTTCCGCCGCGTGGCGCACATCGGCCCGTTCGAGGCCGAGGCCAAGCAGCGGATGCTTGAGCAGCGACAGCAGGCCAACCGGATCGCCTGGCCGGAACAGCGCCTCGAGCACCAGCCTGAGCAGGCTGGCCGCCGGGGTGTTGGCGAGCGGCGTGCCACCGGAATCGTCGGCGACGACGCCGAAGCGCTGGAGCTCGATCGAAACGCGCCGTGCCAATGCGCGATCGCCGGTGACGAGAGCCGCCCTTTGGCCGGGCTGTTCGACCGCGCGCTTGAGCGCGACGGCGATGGCGACGGCTTCATCACGTTCGCTGGCAGCTTCGAGCAAGGTCACCTCGGCGAAGGCGCCGGCAATGTGGGACGCCGGGAAACCGGCACGTGTCTCGGCCCAGAGTTCGGTGGTCTCGGCCGGCCGCAGCGCTTCGCCGACAAGAGCGGCGCGAAGCGCAAGTCGCGGTTCGGCCACGCCAATCTCCTCGACGTCGCCGCGCAATACGCCGATCTTGCCTATCAGCCTGGCCAGGCCATATTGCGGGTGGCCGAGCACAGCTGGACGCGCGCCGGGCGCGGCAATCGCCTGGAATGACGCTTCGTCCAGCGTTCGGTCGAGACCCGGCAGCACAATGGCGCCGCCGGGCAGGCGCGCGATGGCGGCAAGCAGTTCGGCCGTGGCGGGGATCGAGCCGGTCGACCCTGCGGCGATGACCGGGCCAGCGGGCGGATTGCGCAGCAGCCGCGCCGCCTCGGCGCGGATCAGCGCGCTGCGATGCGCGGCCGGATTGGAGCGGTCGCTTTGCGCGAGGAATTTCGGCCAGGCTTCGGTGACGATGCCGAGGAATTCGAGGGTCACCTGCCACCATCCGGCAAGGTTGCCGGTCACCAGATCGGTGAGCTTGGCCCAGTCCGTTCCTTCCGTCTCGATCTCGTCCATCAGCCGGGCGAGATCGCGCGCCAGCCAGATCGCGTCGGCGGTGGAAGCCGGGATGACGATCTCCTCGGCGAAAAGGGCAGCGACATGCG